>JAYVMQ010000169.1:0-4499 GCA_043758855.1 Chloroflexota bacterium | reverse complement strand
ATCGACCACTCGATCCTGCGCCCGGAGTTGACTCGGGCTGAAGTTGATGCGGCAATCCAGGTCGCCATCGAATGGCAGACGGCGACGATTTGCTGCCGGCCGGCCGACCTCGAACTGGTGGTCAAACGCCTCCGAGGGACCGAAGTCGGCCCGACTACGGTGATCGGCTTCCCGCATGGCGCCCACACGTCCCAGATCAAGGAGCGCGAGGCGCTGGTAGCGGTGGAGTCTGGCGCCGTCGAGCTGGACGTAGTCGTCAACATCGGCGCGCTGAGGGCCGGCGACCTTGGCTACGTTCGTGATGAGCTGGCGAGCCTGTGCTACGCGGTGGCGCCGACGCCCGTGAAGGTGATCCTCGAGACGGCGTACCTGACGCCGGAGCAGGTCGAGGCGGGCTGCCGCGTCGTCATCGAGGCGCGCGGCGCGTTCGTCAAGAATGCGACCGGCTACTCACCCCGCGGCGCCGAGGCGGGCGAGATCGCCCTGATGCGGCGCGTGGTGGGTAGCAACGTCGGGGTCAAGGCCGCCGGCGGCGTCCGCACCCTGGACGCGCTGCTATCGATGCTCGCCGCTGGGGCGTGCCGCGTGGGCGCCACGGCCACCGCGTCTATCGGCGCGGAGTGGCGTGTTCGTGGCCCGGAGGCGGTCGCGGCGGCCATCGCGGCGGGATCAGCCACAGGCGAGGGGAATTAGGCGCGTCCGATAGCCCGGACCTTGGGCCGGCCTTCCTGCCTGCTATACTCCGGACTGCCCGCGGCCCTGCGTCTCGGGTTCCAGTGACACCGTCGCCAAGGAGTGTTCGTTGCCTTTGGAAGGCGTGGAGTTCGCCCGGTGAGACGAACCACAACCTTCGCTCCCGCAAGAGCCGCGGCTCCAACGGAGGGGCAGTCTACCCAGGTCCCCGGCCCATGGGCCGAGGGCTTTTTAGTTTCTCGGGCCTCATTTGATCGTGTCTGCCAGTCACAGCAACGAGGGGAGAACTAGATGCCCGCCACCGTGATCGTCGGTCTGCAATGGGGCGACGAAGGCAAGGGCAAGACGACCGACGCTCTAGCCGAGCACGTGACGGCCGTCGTCCGCTATCAGGGTGGCGACAACGCCGGCCACACGATCGTGCTCGGCGAGGAGGTCTTCAAGCTCCACCTCGTTCCGTCGGGCGTGCTCTATCCGCACATCGCGCCGATCATCGGCAACGGCGTCGTGGTCAACCCAGCCACGCTCATCGCCGAGCTTGACATGCTCGCGGGCCGGGGCATAGAAGTGGATCGCGTCCGCGTCAGCAAGCACGCCCACGTGATCATGCCGTACCACATCGCCCTCGACGGCGCGATGGAGGCCCGCCTGGCCAAGGCCGCCGTTGGGACCACGCGGCGCGGCATCGGGCCGGCTTATGCGGACCGGGCCTGGCGCATCGGCATCCGCATGGAGGACCTGCTGGATGGTCCGGCGCTGCGCAGCAAGCTCGCCCGTATCTTGCCCGAGAAGAACGCCACGCTGCAGCGCCAGCACCGGGTTGATGGCTTCGACCTTGACGAATTGGTCACGCTGGCGACCGAATGGGGACGCCGGCTCAAGCCTCACCTCGCCGACACCACGCAGCTGGTTCAGGAGATGCTGGCCAGAGGCGAGCATCTGCTCTTCGAAGGCGCGCAGGGCACCCTGCTCGACCTCGACCACGGCAGCTACCCGTTCGTCACTTCCTCCAACCCGATCGCCGGCGGAGCGTGCACCGGCGGTGGAATCGGCCCGCTCCAGGTCGACGAAGTCCTGGGAGTCATGAAGGCCTACGCCACGCGCGTCGGGGCTGGGCCGTTCCCGACAGAGCTGCAGGAAGAGATCGGCGAGGGGATCATCGACCGCGGTCGGGAGTACGGCACCACCACCGGACGACGTCGCCGGGTCGGCTGGTTCGATGCCGTGCCCCTCCGCTATGCCGTGGCCGTCAACAGCGTCAGCTCGATCATGCTCAACAAGATCGATATCCTCTCCGGCCTGGACGAAGTCCTGATCTGCATGGCCTACGAAGTCGATGGGCAGCGCGTCGACTGGTGGCCGTCCGACGCGGACATCCTGGCCCGAGCCACGCCGGTCTACGAGCATTTCCCCGGCTGGACCGAGCCGATTCACGACTGCCGCTCTATGGCCGACCTGCCGGAGAACGCGCGGCTCTACGTTGATGCGGTGGAACGGCTTTCCGGCGCCCCGATCTGTTTCGTCTCGGTTGGGCCGGAGCGCCACCAGACCATCGAGCGCAAGCCGCGGCCACAGCGGCCCAGCTCGCCAACGGTCTCGGCCAACCGATGAGCCGCAAGGCGGAGCCGAGCGACAGCGGGCCTTCGCACAGCGAAGTCCAGGCGACGCTGAGTCGGGACGCCGCGACCCGCGACCCGGCTCGTTTGCTCCTACTCGGCGGCGGCGGCCGCGAACACGCCCTGGCCTGGAGTCTGGCCCGTGAGGCAGCTGTCGAGGCGGTGCTCGTGGCGCCGGGCAGCGACGCAATCGGCGACGAGCCCAAGGTCCGCTGCTTCCCCGGCGTTTCGGCGCTGGATCCGGCCGCGGTGGTGGAGTTGGCGACCCGCGAGAACGTGGATCTGGTCGTGGTTGGGCCCGAGGCTGTCCTCGCCGCGGGCGTGGTCGATGCGCTTATTGACGCGGGCGTGCCCGCATTCGGGCCGACTCGCGCCGCCGCTCGCATCGAATGGAGCAAGGCCTTCTGCCGCGACGTGGCTGAGGCTGCCGGTGTCCGGATGGCTCGAGGCCGAGACTTCGCCGCTTTGGAGCCGGCCCTCGCTTTCGCCGCGAAACTTGCGGGGGAGTCGGGGTCGCGCGGCGTCGTGATCAAGGCCGATGGCCTGATGGCCGGCAAGGGCGTGACCGTTTGTGATGATTTCGCGGCCGCTGAGGCCGCACTTCGGGCGCTCTTCGCCGCGGTGTCGGGGGAGCCAACTTCCGAGAAGGCCGCAGAGCGGTCTTCTCGCCAACCGAAGGCGGAGCCTTCGGTCTTGGTCGTGATTGAAGAACGCCTGGTCGGCCCCGAAGCCAGCCTGATCGCCCTTTGCGACGGCCACGACGCGCTGGCCCTCCCGCCCGCCCGCGATCACAAAAGGCTTCTCGATGACGACCGCGGCCCGAACACCGGCGGCATGGGCGCCTTCAGCCCCGTTCCCGATCTGCCCGATAGCCTGTGCGCGACCCTCTTGGATATCGTCCACCTGCCGATCCTGGCCGAACTTGCGCACCGAGGAGTGCCGTTTCGGGGCGCGCTTTATGCCGGCCTGATGCTCACACCGGAAGGCCCCGTACTCATCGAATGCAACGCCCGATTTGGCGATCCCGAGGTCCAAGCGCTCCTGCCACGCCTGGCGGTGCCGCTCGGGCCGCTGCTCTACGGCGCCGCCCAGGGCGATCTTGCCGCGGCCGCCGCTGAGCTGGGTCTACACGGCCGGCTGCTGCCAACGACGGGCGACGCGGCGGTGGCCGTTGTCCTGGCGGCCGCCAATTATCCGGAGACGCCGCGCAATGGCGACGCCATCTCGGGGCTCGCGGAGGCTTCCGCTGCCGGTGCCACGGTCTTCCATGCGGGCACGGTCCGCGATGCCGCCGGCGCATATAGAACGAACGGCGGACGCGTTCTGGCGGTCGTGGGTGTGGGGGCCACAATTCCGGCCGCCCGGAAGGCCGCCGAGAAGGCCGCCGATTGCATCACTTGGCCGGGCATGCAGCGCCGCCACGACATAGCTGCGTTGTTGCCGGCGACGGCCTCGCTGCGAGCTGCCGAGTCGCCCGAGGCGGTATCGGATTCGGCCTGGACGAAAGGTGGCGTCTCGTGATCCCGCGCTACACCCTGCCCGAAATGGGCGCCATCTGGACGGACCAGGCCCGTTTCGAGCAGATGCTCAGGGTCGAGATCGCCGTGGCTCGGGCAGAAGTCTCCCGCGGCATGGTTCCGGCGGAGGCCCTTCGGGCCATCGAGGCGCGCGCCGTCGTCGATGTCGGGCGGATCGCCGAAATTGAGAAGGTGACCGATCATGACGTCATCGCCTTCGTCAGCCAGGTCGCCGAGAAGGTCGGCGACGAGGGCCGTTTCCTGCATCTCGGCCTGACCAGCAGCGACGTCGTCGACACGGGCTTGGCCCTCCAGCTCCAGGCCGCCGGGGCCCGGCTCGTCGCCGACTGCGACGCGTTGGTCGAAGCCCTCGTTACTCGCGCCCGGGCCGAGGCCGGGACCGTGATGATGGGCCGGACCCATTCGGTCCACGCCGAGCCGACGACGATGGGCTTGAAGATCGCCGGCTGGGCTTTCGAGATCGCCCGCGACCGGACTCGGCTGGTGGCCGCCGTCGATGAAGCGGCCACCGGCAAGATTTCCGGGCCGGTGGGCACCTACAGCCACCTTGAGCCTGATCTCGAGGAAGAAGTGCTGGCCGAACTAGGCCTGCACCGCGACCCAATCTCCACGCAGATCGTCCAGCGCGACCGCCACGCCGCGTTTATCGCGG
>JAYVMQ010000168.1:0-4145 GCA_043758855.1 Chloroflexota bacterium | reverse complement strand
GGCGTTGGGGGTCGTCTTGTCGATGTTTGCCCCGGAACAGGTGAACGTGGTGGCTCCGACCGAGTAGGTCGCGGAGAACGGGGTCGTCACCGCGCCATTGCTCGCCATGGTGGCCACCGGCAAGAACATGGCCGCCACGAGGGCCACCGTCGTACCAGCGAGGAGAAGCCTCTTCATGCGCTGTACCTCCGAAACGACTCCGTGCAGCGCGGTCCCGCCAGTGGCTCGGTGCGGTCCAGGCGGCCGGAATACGGCCCGCACGTCTCAGCCGCTGCCTGTCCACGCTCTTGTACGCCGGCACGTGACCAAGCGTCAAGAGCCGTTCGCCACCCATCTCGATTATTCAGGTGCTCGGGTGCACCAGATCGGAAGCCCGTGGACGCGGGTCAGCGTTTGCCCTAGCAGGGTGGCAGGTCCCCAATGGTCCCCGACCCGGCCCGTGCCGAAAAGGCAGCCCCGCCGCGGCGCCTGATTCGTGCGGCGGAGGCCCCGGCTCCGCGCCGCGCCAGAAGGAGGTCGTTCTGGTTCGCCCCGAGAGGGCTTGAGGCCGAGGTTACAAGCGAGCCCGGGTCTGCCCGACAAGCTACCGTCTGACGCCGAGTCGCACGTGCTTTCGGAGCCGCCCGGCCACAGGCGGTCAAGACCGGCAGCCTCCGAACCCGAAACACCGACCGGAGAAGCGACCGACTATGCTGCGGTTCATGAACGCGGATTCGCGATGAACGAGCTCTTGAGCGCGGTCGGGCGCGGGCTGGGCGGGATCCTCTTGTGGATCCCCAAGTGTTTCTATCGTGCGCTCGTGGTCGACGAACAACGGCGTGAACGTCGACGCCAAGTCCTTCGCGACATAGCGGCTGAAATGGGAAGACTGGTCGCGAATTCACAGTTTATTGGCACCGGTACTGGGGGCGAGGCGAAGGCGCTCCACGAGACCGCCGAGGCGGCCGCACGTCTGAGCGCTCTAGGCACCGAAGTACACGATCCGCGGCTGCACGAGTTGTTGAAGGAGTTCGAGCGCGTCGCGCGGCCGTTCACAGATCGCCGTCTTCCCGGAGATCTCGATCGCCCGGGCTTGCGTTCCGCGCGCGACAAGGTCGCAGACCGCCTCCAGGAGCTCCAAGCTGCGCTCAGGTAGTCGGCGGCCGCCAGCACAGTCGACACCAGGCTCTGCACCGCTACCCGAGGCAAGAACTCGAGCGAGCTTGCCGGCGGGCTGATACCGTCGCAGGCCTGCTACGGGATTATCTGACCCGGCACGATCGCCGGCGGGGCTCCCCCCTGTGGGACGGCGCCCGGCACCTGCACCATGATCTGCTGGGTGATCTGGACCCAGGCGCGGCCGAGCTGGTTCTCTACGATCTTTGCGGCGGGACCCGCGAGCGTAAGGATCGTGGCGTGATGGACGCTGAGAAGAGCATCTTGTAACGCGGGGTCGGCCTCCAGGTCTGCGATCCGCAGCCCGCGGGCCCGAGCCTCGCCGCGGCCGATTCCAAGTGCGTGCGATTGATTCGCGCCGTACTCCGAAAACCATTTGGCGATTGCCCGGGCCTTGCTGACACGCCGGCGATCCCCGCGCAGCATGTAGGCGCTGAGCCACTGCTCCACCAGGCTCCGTGCGAGGGTTTCGGCGCGCTCGCACTCTTGGAGCATTGACGGACCGTAGGCTTGCAGGATTGGCACCCACGCGCCCAAGAGCGACGGATTCGCCGCAATCTCCTGCTTGGCGCGATCGAACTGTTGGAGGATCGCCCTCGCCGGATGGTACTGGCCGTCTGCCGTCACCATCTGAGGGTCGATTGGACCAAGCTGCGAGTGCTTGCCCATTACAAGTTCGTCGCCGGCGAGGGCCCACATCGTCGCAGCTGACATCGCGGCCAACGGGACGAATACACGAATGTCGCTGAACTTGGTTCGGAGGTATCGGACGATGGAGGCGGTTGCCTCCGCACTGCCGCCTGGACTGTGCAGGATCAGGTCGAGTCCAGGTCCGTGAAGATCCTTGTTGACCTCCATCATTCCCTGCATGTCGCCGAGCACGATGGAGACGCCTGGCTTCCCGCCGGAACCCATCCAATCCGTGTAGTAGATGATCGTGTCGCGGCCGGTCAGCGCGTGCAGGGCGGTGATGTACTTGCGCCGCACCGCGTCCCAATCAGGCTGTCCACCTCGAGATGCAGCCGATGTGCCGAGTTCCTGAAGGATTTTCCCCCAAGTCGGCATCAGATGGCCGGGCGATCGGTCGGGTAGTTGCCGCCCGTCGAGAACCGGATCATGGTCACTTCGCGGCGATATCCAGCGGCGATGCCTGCGAGACGTCCATACGCTTCGATCGCGTCGGCCACCCCTGGCTCGCGCTGCGCTTGCTCCAGGAGCCGACGCTGCTCTCCCTGGCGGCCTCGCGTCGGGGCAGTGGCGCGGGGCTTTGCCATCTCTGTCCTCCAGCTTGGTGCTCGTTCCATACTAGACGATTGCGTCGCGCCGTTTGGGCTCGCGCCCTCGACGTCACGACTCGGCGGATCCGCAGGCAGCCCTCGAACCAGTGCGGATTGCGAACTCCCCACCGAGTATTCGGCGTTCCGAATGAGGAGCCTCTCGAGCTGTCGGATGGTGTGCTCAGCCAGACGCCTGGCGCCACCGAACCCACCCGTCCTTTCGGTGCTGGCGCGTCGGTGCCCGACCGCGACCGTAGACTGGGCCCGATGAATTCGCTGCCCCGGCTCGAGGCCGAGATTCAAGCTCTCGCCGAAGAACGTGCGCGCGGCGACGCCTTCGAAACGGCGGTCCTCGCGTGGCTGCCCGCCGAACCAGAGCTCGCCCTCCGGCGTGCCTGGCGCTGGGCCGACTGGCCGGAACGTGCGCGCCGACACCTGTCGGCCTCGGACGACGGGATCGACCTCGTCGCCGAAGACACCGACGGTGAGCTCGTTGCGGTCCAGGTCAAGTTCCGCTCTGACCCCGACCGACCGACCACCCGCGAGGAGGCCCAGAAGTCACTCTCCTACCCGGACGTTTTCGACCGCTACCTCGTCGTCTCGAATGCCTGGGCTCGGACCCGCTCCGCGACGCGCGGTCTTTCCGGTGAGGGCCGCCTCTCGTGGGTACTCCGCGAAGAGCTCGCGGCGTCTCGCAAAGCTCACCGTCTCTGTAGCGTGCCCTGGGAGCGGGGCTCGCGCGGCCCTGCCGTCACAGTACTTGGCCGCGTGCCAACGAGCCCCAGCAGCAGACCCATCTGCCACTGACGCTCGCGCTCGCCCGCTGCCGGGTCACTGACCGCCCGAGAAGCCGCCTCGATCGCGTGGTGCGAGGCGGTGGCCGCGTCGTCCAGAGCGAGTGATGACACGTTCGGGTGCGCTGCGATGTTGGCGGCGAGGTAGGCCAGCCGGGCCGCCAGGTAGGCGGACGCGGCCGCCGCCGTCTTGGGCGCCGCGGTCTTCGCGGCACGATACGCCCATTCGGTGCGCGCCGAATCGTTCGCGGCCGCCAGTTCCTCCTTGGATGCTGCGCCAGCGACGTATGCGCGAGCCACGGTGATGAGCTGGCTCGCACGACGATCGTCAGGGTAGCGCCGCTCGTAGATGCCGACCACGTGGGACGCGCAGTCGAGCGCCCAGCCGACGGCCGCTGCCGGATCGATGATTCCGGGGCCGGTGACATGATCAGCCGCTGCCATCTCGCACCCGTCACCGTCCCAACACATGATGCTGCACGGCCCACCTAGGTCAATGGGGAAGTACCCGTGCCCGAACGCGCGCAGCGGTGGGACTGTCGAATACCGGGGAGGGTGCTGCCCGTTGTAGTCCTGATACTCCTGGGCCGCTACGTGCCGTTCCTCGGTCGTGGCCGAGTAGAAGGCGCGCCCCGCCAGTAGCCGCCGTCCGTACTCCGTTACCTGAACGTGCGCCCTCTGCTTCTCGTGGCAGATGCTTCCGTCCGAAAGGGTTGCTCGACAGAGCACCAGTGGCGTCACTTCGACGGGCGCAACGTCGGTCGTGAACCTCCACAGGAAGTTGAACATCACCGGCTCGGTCAGATAGCGCACGGATGCTACGGCTGGGTCGTACTCGTGGCCGGCGGCGCGGGCTGCCTCTCCAGCCTGCGCCTCGTCTCGCGCGCGCTCGTAGGCGGCACTTCGCTGAACGCCGGCT
>JAYVMQ010000167.1:0-5292 GCA_043758855.1 Chloroflexota bacterium | reverse complement strand
GCTCGATTCCGAGGGCTTCGATCGTCCGCTGCAGCAGCTGGAACCGCCGCAGAGCTTTGTAGTTCTGCTCGATGTAGTGACACTCACCGGGGTGGCAGCCGCTGACCATGACCGCATCCGCGCCCTCTGCGAAGGCCTTGAGCACGAACGTCGGGTCCAGCCGGCCTGAGCACATGAGTCGGATCAACCGAACGTTGGGCGGGTACTTGGTTCGCGCCGTGCCGGCCAGATCCGCTGCCCGGTAGCTGCACCAGTTGCATGTGAAGCCGATGATTACGGGCTCGAAAGTGGTGACCCGGCCCGCCTCCTCGGCAGGAGTCGGTGCGACAGCTGCCTGCGTGCTCATGCTCGCACCGCCTCCTCGACCGCGGACGACGGTCGAACGCCGGCCGGCGTCGGACGATTTCCGTCGCCTTGGTGGCGGGCCACCGGGTAGGCCGACCGCTTGAGCGGCGTTCCATCGGCCCCGACACTCAGCAGACCCTCGATCTGCGCCAGAATCTGCTCGTCGCTGAAGCCCGTACCGGCGATCGCACCGGCGGGGCAGGCGGCGACGCAGGTGCCGCAGCCCTGGCACATGGCGGCGTTGATGCTCGACACCCCCGCGGCCACTTCGAAGCTGATGGCGCTGTAGGGGCACATGGTGTTGCAAATGCGGCACCCGGAGCAATTGTCGGCGTGAACCGAAGCCTTGATCGGTTCCAGGTTCATCTGCTTCTGCTGGATCCGGCCCAGAACTCGAGCGGCGGCCGCCGCACCCTGGGCGACGGACGTCGGGATGTCCTTGGGGCCGCTGACGCAGCCGGCGATGAACACGCCCTCAGTCATGGTCGCGACCGGGTCCAGCTTGGGGTGCTTCTCGATGGCCCAGCCGTCGGAGCCACAGGAGATGCCGAACCGCTGGGCCATCTCCTTGGCACCTGCGCGGGGCTGGAGGCCAACCGAAAGGACGACCATATCGACCGGGATGCGGCGCTGCCGTCCGGCGAGGGTGTCTTCGACTTGGACAATGAGCTTGCCTTCCTCGCCCGGCAGGCGTCCGGCCTCGGTCACCTCGGCCGGCTTGCCGCGGACGAAGAGCGTGCCCTCTTCCATGACGCGCTGGTAGAACTCGTCGTAGCCCTTGGCCGCGGTCCGCATGTCTATGTAGAAGTTGTAGACCGTGGCCCCGGTGTGCTCCTTCACCAGGTGGGCGAACTTCAGGCTCTGCATGCAGCAGATCGCGGAACAGTAGTTGTTGAAGTTGCGGTCGCGGCTGCCGACGCAATGGATGACGCCGACGGACTTGGGCTCAGTCACGCCGTCCCGAAGGACGATGCGGCCATTAGTAGGACCGGCGGAGTTGCTAAGGCGCTCGAACTCGAGACTGGTGAAGACGTTCGGTAGTCTGCCGTAGCCGTACTGCGTGATCTGTCGGGCGTCGAAGATGTCGTACCCGGTGGCCAGGATGATGTTGCCGATGTCGATGGTGATCTCTTCGTCCTGCTGGTCGAAGCGGATGGCGTTCGCCTCGCAAAACTTCTCGCAGGCTTTGCAGGTCCCCTTCTCAAAGTAGGTGCAGTTCTGTCGGTCGATCACTGGGATACGCGGGACGGCCTGGTCGAAGGGCGTGTAGATCGCTTTGCGGTATCCGAGGCCAGCCTCATAGACCTCGTCGATGACCTTCTTTGGGCACTTCTCCGAGCACGTGCCGCAACCGGTGCAGAGGCTCTCGTCGACGTAGCGGGCCTTCTTGCGAACTGTCGCCGTGAAGTTACCGACATAGCCGTCGACGTGCGTGACCTCGCTCCAGGTAAGGAGCGTAATGTTGGGATGCGTGCCCGCCGAGACCATGCGAGGTGTAAGGATGCAAGCGGCGCAGTCCAGGGTGGGGAAGGTCTTGTCGAACTGAGCCATGTGGCCGCCGATCGAGGCGTCCTTCTCTACGAGATAGACGTGGAAGCCGGCGTCGGCGATCTCGAGGGCCGCCTGGATGCCGGCGATGCCGCCGCCGACGACCAGAGTCGCCGGGTTGATGTCGACGATCAGCGGATTGAGCGGAGTGTTGCGCCGGACCCGTGCCACGCCACCGGACAGGATGGCCTTGGCTTTTGCCGTTGCCGCGGCCTTGTCCGTGTGCACCCAGGAGTCCTGCTCGCGGATTGAGACGAGCTCGCAGAGGTACGGATTGAGCCCGGCCCGCGCGGTGGCTGTGCGGAAGGTGTTCTCATGGAGATGTGGCGAACACGCTGCGACGACGATGCGGTTGAGCCCGAGCTCGCGGATGTCGTCGGCGATCAGTTCCTGACCCGGGCTCGAGCACATGAACCTGTAGTCGCGCGAGATCACGACGCCCTGGTCCTTGAGTACCTCGCCCGCCCAGCGGGCGACCTCGACCACGTCGACGATGCCGGCAATGTTGCTGCCGCAGTGGCAGACGTAGACGCCAATCCGGAGTTCGCCCTCGGCCGGCCCGTCTTTCGGGGCGCCGAATGACGCGTGGCCGTTGCCGCTCATTGTCGAACCTCGCTCGCGGGAGGCTCGTTGCCATTACCCATGCGCGGCATGGGCAGCGCGCGCTTGTCCGGTCGCGGCTTATAGGCGGGTCCGGCCTCCGCGACAACCGCGACGGGTACCGTGCCGATCTTCTTCAGAGCCGGTTGTGCGTCGGTCAACTCCCGTCCGATCCCCATCGATTTGGGGTTCAGCCCGAAGGCCAAGCCCATCAACTGGGTGAAGAAGACGATCGGCATCTTGTGTTTCGTGTGGAATAGGGCGTTCATCTCGCCCTGGTAGGCGTCGATGTTGATCTGGCACATCGGGCAGACCGTGACCATGATGTCCGCCCGTTGATGCTCCGCCTCGTCGACAAGGCGCTTGATGAGCTCAAGGCCCACCTTCGGCGCAATCTGGGTCATGTGACCGCCGCAGCATTCGGTCTTGAGCGGGAAATCGACGACGTCCGCGCCCAGCGCTGCGAGCAGTCGGTCCAGGTCGTCCGGGCGTTCGTGGTCTTTCCAGCGATGGTCCGGGTCGGGACGGGGGAGCATGCAGCCCAGGTAGGGCGCGACCCGCAGACCGGAGAGCGGTTTGACGACCTTCGCGCGGACCTGGTCGAGGCCGACGTCGTTCATGATCACTTCAAGCAGGTGGCGAACCTCCACTGTGCCCGGGTCGTAGTGGAGGCCGCCGGCGTCGAGCGCAACGTTGACGCGCTCGTTGAGCAGGGGTTGCTCCTGCATGTAGTGGTCGGCCTTGGCGAGGTTCAGGTAGCAAGCGCTGCAGGCGGCCACGAGGGGTTCGCCATCCTGCTTCGATTTCGCCGCGATCGCCAGGTTCCGGGCGATGAGCGCGTAAGCCGGACTTAAGCTGACGCCTACGTACTCTGTCGCCCCGCAGCAATTCCAGTCGTCGATCTCGGCCAGAGTCATGCCGAGCTCTTCGCACACGCCGGCCAACGATTCGCCATAGGCTCGGCCGCTCCCGTCCATGGAACAGCCGGGGTAGTAGAGGTAGCGGCTCACGGGAGTCGCTCCAGCTCTTCCGCCCGGCGCAGGATTGCGTGGAGTTGCGTTCTCTGGCGTATGCGGTGGGGCAGAATGCCGATTCGGCCGCGGACGAAGAGCCCCATGGCCATGGGCGTCATGCGGGGCAGCCGTAGGATGTAGTGCCGCAGGTAGTGGCGAGCGGTCAGGCCCAGCTCCCAGCTTCGTCCGAAGGTCTCCACCTGCCCGACGAATACGCCGGCAAAATGAGGGGGAGTCTTGTCGCGGTACGACTTCGCATCCTCCGCCATGCCCTTGAGGGCGTACATGACGTCGGCAATGTGAACGCCCTGGGGACACCGAACGACGCAGTGATAGCAGGACACGCACATCCAGGGCGTGTTGCTGCGCAGGGCCTCATCCTGCATCCCTGCGCGGATCATGGCGAATAGCATGCGCGGGGTGTGGTCCATAGAGTCGGCCGACGGACAGGATCCGCCACACGTGCCGCATTGGATGCACATCTCGAGGCGGGACACTCCCGCCGTCCTGTCACTTACCTGCCCCAGGAAGTCCAGGCTCGAGCTAGCTGCCGGTGGACGCGAGACGTCAGTCATGACCATCCAATCGTCCTTTGCTGGGCCGGCCAGAGCCGTGGCGACCGGTCGCCGGTTGGGCCGCGGCTGGCGTCGTGCCCCCCTTCACGATCACCCGGGCTTTGCCGGAATGGCCGGCGACCGCCTGAATCTGGCCGGAAGATGGCGGATACGCTCTGGAAAGCCATTGTCTATGTGCGGGAAGCTTTGGATCGGCGTCGAAGGGCGACGACCGTGCCGACACGACGAGACACGCAATAAGAGGACTTGGTTGCCTTTTGCCATTCTGGGTCCACTCGATCCGGCGGCAAGGGCCGCTTGGCCGCACAACGGGGGCCACTTGCCCGCCCGTCGCCGGGGAATCTGGCCCCCGGTTCTCCCGGAGCGCGAGATCTGAGCGCTCCACGCAGGGACGCAGGCGCCCGGATCGATGCCCTGGGGACACGCGAGGCGCTTGCAGACTCACGGAACCGGTCCGCGCCCGGGCCGTCCCGTGGGGATCGGGCTCCGCGCATCGAAACTCGCTTCATGGAGGCTCCCGGCCTGCCCTGGGTCCATCTACGATGGCTGGCGCACTGCTCGGCGTCGTCAGGACGCAGTGGTTTGTGATCCCAAGCGGCGACGGCTAGTTTGCCGGCAAGAAGCCCCTCGTCGCGAGATCAACCTGGGTCACTGCGCCGACACGTGCGAGGCCGACGGCCTGGCCCGACTTGGGCTAGACAGCGCCAGAGGGACCAAGAGTGCGCCGAACACCTTATCGCGCGCCGCAGGCAGCCTGCCACGGACTAGCCTGCTACGCGTTGGTTCCCGGTAATAGCTCATCGCGCCGATGTCGATTCAGGTTAGCTGCTCGGGCCACGTGTGGCGACGCTGGAACTCGTGTTCTGCGAAAGGACTTCGTCGAAGATGAGTTCGTAGCCCGAGTCGGCCGACGGCCAGTCGAGCTTGTTTCTCTCGGTGATCCAGAACTCCCATCCGCTCTTATCCCACACGGGGCCGCTACCGGTCCAACCGAGCGGCCCGAGCAAGCCCTGGTAATAGTCGGACACCATGGAGAAGTCAGCATTCGTGCCGAACTCCCGGTCGACGTAGGAGCCTGTTACCCCCTCCTCGATGGACGATCGCCTGGGCATGCTGCCCTGACTCAAGAGAATCGCGCCGGGATATGGCGCCAGGTGAGACTCGGGCATGGCCTGCATCGTTGCGATCGGGGCATAGTCCTTCGACTCGCA
>JAYVMQ010000166.1:0-9914 GCA_043758855.1 Chloroflexota bacterium | reverse complement strand
CAGAAGGTCGCCCGGCTCGACGAGAGGGGGTTTCGGCGTGCTTTTGCACGTGGCGGCGGAGCGCCGCAAACGATCGGCAAGGACGCGGAGGGCCACCTTATGGTTCCGACGATCTCGCTGCACTTCCTCGTGCCGGGTTTGCGAGTCGAGGCTCAGGATGCCCGCGCCCGCCTGATCGCATACCTCGTCGCCGGCTTCGACGAGATCGTCTACGTCTAGTCGAACTGAACCTGGCCCTGCCATCCGACGCTGCCGCCGCCGGTCGATCGGCCTGATCCGGGTTGTCCACCCGTTTCCATCCATCCTGGACGCCATTGCGGCCGCGGCCATCGCCCTGATTGCGGGCGCGGGCGTCGGCCTAGCGCTACATCTAGCGCTGGGGATGCTCTGCCTCCAGTTCGCGATTGGGGCGGCCAACGATCTTGCCGATGCGACCGCTGACGCCTCGGTCAAACCGCAGAAGCCGATTCCGGCGGGACTGATATCGCGAGACGCCGCCAGGGCGGCCTTTGCCATCACTTCCTTGCTTGGCATTGCCTTGACCGCCACAGCGAGTACCGCGGCACTCGCTGTCGGAGCTGTGGGTTTGGCTGACGGTATGGTCTACGACCTCCGTCTCAAGGGAACTCCCTTTGGCTGGGCGCCGTTCGCGATAGGGGTTGGCCTATTGCCCGTGTACGCGTGGGTAGGAGCGACCGGAACTCTGCCCGCCGCTGTGCCGTGGGTCGTGGCCATGGCCGTGGCTGCGGGAGGCGCGCTGGCCCTTGCCAATGCCCTATCTGATCTAGAGAGGGACCGTAGGAGCGGCGTCATCTCGATCGCCACTGTGCTGGGCCCGGGCAGGACGATCGCGCTCAACGCGGCCATCCTCGCCGCCGTGGATATAGTTGCCGGCGCAACGACTCTGGCTGTTGGGGCGGCGCCGGCGCCGGCAGCTACTGAGCTCACTGGTGTGGTGCTGGCGTGGTTAGGCTTGGGGCTCGCCGGTGTCGCGTCGGAGCGGTGGCGCCACCTCGTCTGGGAGGTTCAGGCGCTCGGGATCCTGGCTCTGGGTGCCGGCTGGCTGGCAGCAATGGGCTCGGCGGGTCTTCTTCGCCATTAGTCGATCGCGGCGCTACAGCGCCCGGCGCACCATCGAACCGCCGACTGACGTCACGGCGAAGTTATTGGGGCGGGATAGCTGCATCCTTACCAAAGGACCCGAGGGGGTGCGGCAGCCATGACCGCACAAGCACGCGCTCGGCGCTATGGGGACGCGCCGTTACCTCTCTGAGCCTCGCCGGACTAACGCGATGGCGTTCTCCACGCGAACTCGGACGATCATCAAGAACTTGGCAAGGTTCTGGCGATCCGTGGCGTCGATGTTCTTTATCACATCCGACTGAAGGACGGCGTTGAGGTCGGACATCGCGGCCGTCAACTCGGCTCGAACGGCTATCAGGGAGTCGTCCGTGAGCGGCTTCTTAGAAACGCTGGTGATCCAGTAGGCCTCGGCCTCGGCTTCCATGGCATCCTCGATCGTGCCGATAGTGGGCATTCCCTTGGGTGTGGAGCGTGCGCCGGCGCGCCGGGCTCGGGGGGCGCCATCGATCTTCTCGCGGAGCTTGACCAGCGAGAGTTCGCCGCGAGCCACCATCTCAGCAAGGTGCTTGCGCTTCTTTGGATCCGTGACTTTGAGCAGTTCGTAGGCGTGAGAGAGGGTGTCTTTGCGCACAGACACCAACTCCCGAATCTCGGGCGGGGCATCGGCTAGCCGGAGGCGGTTCTCCAAGTATCCCTTGTCTTTACCGAGCTTCTGGGCGAGCTTGCGGATGCTGTAGCCGCGCTCGCGGATCATCTTGTCGTAGATGAGGGCCTCATCCATTGGGGAGAGGTCCTCGCGCTGAAGGTTCTCGATGACCGAAATCTCGAGCGCGGTCTCGTCGTCTATGTCCTCGATCAGGGCCGGGATTGATTGCAGGCCGGCATTGCTGGCGGCCCGCCAACGACGCTCGCCGGCAATCAGCTGGTATCGCCCGTCGGCCAGCGGGCGGACCAGGATAGGCTGGAGAACGCCGTGCTCTTTGACCGACGCGGTCAGGTCGAGCAGGCCGGCCTTGTCCATGGCCAAACGTGGCTGGTTGGGATTTGGCTCGACCTTCGTTACGGAAATATTGCGGATCGCAGATGGACGCACGATAGTCGACGAGTCTGCGGCGAGTAGGCTAAGAACGTTCTGAGAGAGGCCCTGGCCCCGCTCCTCGTTCAAACGAGCGTTGGCCGCCGCGCGGAAATCTGGCCTAGCCAAGCGCGATTACCTCCTTTGCGAGCTCGCGATAATTCTGCGCGGCTTCCGATGCGCTGGCGTACTCAGTTATCGGCCGCCCGGCCAGGGGAGCCTCCCCGAGTTTCACAGCGTGCCGGATGATCGTGTTGAAGACGTGATTCTCGCCGTTCTCGCGCATCTCGGCGAGCATGTCGCGACCTAGAACGGTGCGCGCGTCGTAGAAGGTGGGGAGAAGGCCCAGAACCTTCAAGTTGCGGTTCAGCTTGGACCGGATGGTGGTGATGACCTTGACCAGGGCGGTGAGGCCCTTGAGGGCGTAGTACTGCGTCTGGACCGGGATGATCACCCCGTTCGCCGCCACGAGGCCGTTGATAGTCAGCAGCCCCAACGTGGGCGGGCAGTCGATGAGAACGTAGTCGTAGTGCCCTTGAGCCCACTCGTCAATTGTCTCGGAGAGCGTGTACTCGCGACCGATCGCGCTCAGCATGTCTACCTCAGTTGAGGCGAGGTCCAGGGTGGCGGGGGCAACGTCGATGTTGGCCGTTCCGGTGGGGATGATCACGTCCTTCAGGCGGACCTTGGGTTCGCCCAGAACATTGGCCATTGAAAGCTCGAGAGTGGCGAGGTTGATGCCGAGGCCGACGGTGAGGTTGGCCTGGGCATCCATGTCAATGCACAGAACACGCAAGCCATGTTCGGCAAGGGCCCCCGCCAGGTTGATGGCTGTGGTCGTCTTGCCGACGCCACCCTTCTGGTTTGCGATCGCGATGACGTTGGCCACCGTGTACAACCTCGCTCGGAGTGCGGTTTGATGGAAGTCGATAGGGTCAGGCTTCGCTTCTCACTGAAGTTGGCGGCGACAGCGACGAGTCCCGAGTCCGCCACGATGACTTGGTGATGCTACCGCACAACACTCGCCCCCCGGTTCCGGGTTTATCCACAGAATTGCGCGGTTGTTCACCGTTTCTGTGGATAACTCTGCGCCATCTCGATTGACCGAACGAGCCACCGCGCACCGCATAGCCGAACCGGGATGAAGGATCTGCGATTCTGGACTCAGCCTGTCTTTGCGCAAAGACAGCCCAGGCTCCGAAGGCTGACCCGCATTCTCTTGCGAATCCCTGGGGACATCGGCGGCGCCCGGGCAGCACAGGGCGACCCAATCCGGACCACCGCTCCGCACTCAGGCTGGCGTGCCGACCCAGGTCCGTGCCATCATCCCGTAGCAAGCTCATGAAACCAGCGGCAGGGCGCGCTATGTGATCGGTACGTGGTGGAGGACCAGGGAGTGACTAAGGGCGAAATCAATGGTTCCGGCGCTGCTGATCCGGGCCGGGAGCGCTGGCGCGTCACGACGCGGGCCAAGGCGATTTCCCGCTCGCCCGAACGTCGTGAGCGGTTCCTGACCACCTCTGGCGTCGAGATCCAGGATCTCTACACGGCAGCGGATACGGCCGCTCTGGACGAGGATCGCGACCTTGGCCGGCCCGGTGAATACCCCTACACGCGCGGAGTCCAGCCCACGATGTACCGAGGTCGTCTGTGGACGATGCGCCAGTACGCAGGCTTCTCCACAGCCGAGGAGACCAACCGCCGCTTCCGGTACCTCCTTGAGCAGGGCCAGACGGGTCTCTCAGTGGCTTTCGACTTGCCGACCCAGATGGGCTACGACTCAGATGCGCCAGAGTCCGAGGGGGAAGTTGGCCGAGTGGGCGTTCCGATCAGCTCGCTGGCCGACATGGAGATTCTGCTTGACGGACTACCGCTCGGCACTGTCAGCACCTCAATGACGATCAATTCCTCCGCGGCCGTTCTGCTTGCCATGTACGTGGCGGCAGCTGAGAAACAAGGCGTCTCCCGTTCTCAGGTCAGCGGCACAACCCAGAACGACATCCTCAAGGAGTACATCGCTCGGGGCACATACATCTTCCCGCCGCGACCGTCGATGCGGCTGGTCACCGACATCTTCGAGTTCTGTTCGAAGGAGCTGCCGCGCTGGAACACCATCAGCATCAGCGGCTACCACATGCGCGAGGCCGGAGCCACGGCCGCCCAAGAGCTGGCCTTCACTCTGGCTGACGCCATCGCCTACGTCGACGCGGCGCTCTCCCGCGGCCTGAATATCGATGACTTTGCCGACAGGCTCAGCTTCTTCTTCGCCGCCTGGAGCGAGCTATTTGAGGAAGTAGCCAAGTTCCGCGCCGCCCGTCGGATGTGGGCCCGAATCATCAAAGAGCGCTTTGGGGCAACCAGCACTAGATCAATGGCCTGCCGCTTCCACGTCCAGACCGCGGGCTCATCTCTGACCGCTCAATCGATCGATAACAACGTTGTCCGGACCACGATACAGGCCTTGGCCGCGGTGCTTGGTGGGGCGCAAAGCCTGCACACCAACTCTCGAGACGAGGCCCTGGCTCTGCCCACCGCCGAAGCAGCACGTCTTGCCCTGCGCACCCAGCAAATCCTGGCCTATGAGTCGGGCGTGACCGAGACACCTGATCCACTGGCCGGCAGCTACTACGTCGAGACACTGACCAACAGCCTCGAAGCGGCCGCAAACGAGTACCTGCGTGAAATCGAAGCCCTCGGTGGCACTCTTGCGGCCATCGAATCGGGGTATCAGCAGCGCCAGATCCAGGAGTCCTCCTACCAGGTTCAACGGGCCATCGAAAGCGGAGCCAAGGTCGTGGTGGGCGTGAATAAGTTCCGAGACGAGGAGACCACGACCCCGCCCCTGCAGCGCATTGACCCTGAAGGTGAGCACCTCCAGATCGCGCGAGTTCAGAAAGTCCGGGCTGGGCGTGACCCGGCGCTGTGGGCGGCGACCCTGGCCCACGTCGAGGACGCCGCCAGGGGCGACGAGAATCTCATGCTTCCGATCATCGACGCAGTCAAGGCCTATGCCACAGTGGGCGAGATCTGCGATCGACTGCGTGGAGTCTGGGGCGAGCACCGCGAGCTGATCACGGTCTGACCGAAGATCGGTGGCTGAAGTGGGGGAGGGTAGCGGAGTCCACACGCAAACGAGTAGCTGCTAGCAGCTACCATGCGAAGGGGTGGCAGATGCTGCAAGCCGTCATGCGCGATGCGGTCACGGGTCTAGGACACGGGGGCCACACGGGTTTCGTTACCATGGTGCGCGCCCCGATCGGCGATCAGGTCCCGTGCCTATCGAACGCCTGTTCGGTAGCGTATCTGTTTCGCTAGCAGCAGGAGAGTCATGGATCAGCTCAAGTCCGTACTGCCCGAGGCCCTGGGGATCGTCAAGATCCACCACGTCGCGGTCATTGTTCGTGACCTCGACGCCGCTCTTAACCTCTACCGCGACAAGCTCGGGCTCCATGTGGAGTCCGTGATGGACATGGCATACGACCACGTCACGATCGGCTTCCTGCCGGTCGGCGACACCAAGATCGAGCTAGTCCAGCCGACCGACAACACGACCGGTTCATCGCGCTTCCTCGAATCCAAGGGTGAGGGGTTCCACCACGTCTGCTTCGAGGTGCCGGACATTCAAGCGGCTCTCGACAGTCTGGCCGCAATGGGCCTGACCCTTGTCGACCTCGCCCCGCGCAAAGGCGGAGAGGGCCCGGTCGCGTTTGTCCACCCCAAGAGCTGCCACGGCGTGCTGGTCGAGCTTATCGAGGCGCCCGGGGGCCCGGCCTGGGCCAAGCTGGGATACTAAGGTCATCTAATTGGTCCGGGCGGTGGGCCGGCCACGGGCCTGAGCACGACCCGCCTTACGGGCGAAAGCCCGCTTCGAGGAGCAGCTTGGGCAGCTGAGTGGGGGAGTCGGCCACGCGTACGCCGGCGGCCTCCAGGGCAGCGATCTTCTCGGCCGCCGTGCCGGATCCACCGGAGATGATTGCGCCCGCGTGACCCATGCGCCGTCCGGCTGGTGCCGTTCGGCCGGCGATGAAAGCGGCCATGGGCACGTTCCGGAGGTGCTCGGCGGCGAACGCTGCCGCTTCCTCCTCCGCAGATCCGCCGATCTCGCCGATCATGACAATCGCCTCCGTTTCGGGATCGTCTCGGAATAGCTTTAGCACGTCGAGGAAGGTGGTCCCGATGATCGGGTCGCCGCCGATGCCCACGCATGTGGACTGGCCCAACCCCGCATCCGTCATCGCCTGGACGGCTTCATAGGTGAGGGTTCCCGAGCGTGAAACCACGCCCACTCGGCCGGGCTTGTGAATCGAGGCCGGAATGATCCCGACCTTGGCCCGTCCCGGCGAGGTGGCGCCGGGGCAGTTCGGACCGATCAGGCGCGCGCCGGCGAGCCGGGCGGCTTCCACGACCGGAATCATGTCCAGGGCCGGGATTCCCTCGGTTATGCAGATGATGGTCTTGATGCCCGCTCCGATTGCCTCGAGGATAGCGTCCGCGGCGCCGATGGCCGGGATGTAGATGACCGAGGTGTTCGCGCCGGCCTGGGCCACGGCCTGGGCGACGGTATCGAAGATAGGAACGGTCCCGTTGATGGCCTTCTGGCCGCCCTTGCCCGGCCGCGTTCCGGCCACGACGCTGGTTCCGTAGGCGATCGCGGCGCGTGTGTGGAACTCGCCCTCGCGACCGGTGATGCCCTGGACGACGAGCCTCGTATCAGTGCCGACCAGAATGCTCATCGGGCTGCCCCCTTTGCCAGAGCTACCGCCTTTTCGGCCGCCTCATCGAGAGAGGTCGCCGTTTCGAGATGTGCCTCACGCAGTAGACGGGCAGCTTCTGCGGCGTTCGTGCCAACGATCCGCACGACCATGGGCACCTCTCGTGACTGCGAGGACCGGGCCTCGATCAACCCCGCCGCCACTTCGTCGCCGCGAGTGATGCCACCAAAAATATTGACAAGGATGGCCTTGACGTTGGGATCGCCGAGGATCAACTCCATGGCTCCACAGACAGTTTCGTGTCTGGCGCCGCCGCCCACGTCCAGGAAGTTGGCAGGCTCGCCGCCGTAGTGCTTCACGAGGTCCATCGTGGTCATCGCCAGGCCGGCGCCGTTGACCATGCAGCCGATCGTGCCATCCAGCCGAATGAAGTTGATACCCAGCTTTCGGGCCTGGGCGTCCGTCGGATCCTCCTCGTCGCTGTCGCGTAGGGATTCGAGCGCGGGATGGCGGGCCAAGCCGGAGTCGTCGAGCGTGATTTTCGCGTCCAGGCAGACCAGCTTCTGCGTGGCGGAGCCGTCCGTGGCGGTCGTGGCGACAACTGCCAGCGGGTTGATCTCGACGAGGTCCGCATCGTTGGCCTTCATGGTGGCGAAGAGGCCCTGAGCGATGGCCACGAACTGGGCCAGCAGGCTATCGCGCAGTCCGACGGCGAGACCGAGGCCGCGGGCTTGGAAGGCAAGGAGGCCCAGCTGCGGATCAGCGGCGACTCGATGGATGGCGCCGGGGTTGGCGCGAGCGACCTCTTCGATCTCAACGCCGCCCTCGGCCGAGGCCATGAGTACGATCCGGCGGCTGGCCCGGTCAATGATCGCGCCGAGGTAGTACTCCTTGGCGATGTCTACGGCGCTCCCGACGATGACTTTGCGAACGGTGATCCCTTTGATATCCATGCCCAGGATGAGGGAGCCAATCTCCGCTGCCTCGTCAAGGCTGGCCGCGAGCTTCACGCCGCCGGCCTTGCCCCGTCCGCCCACGAGGACCTGCGCCTTGATCACGACTCTGGCGTTGCCGGCGTCGAAGAAGCGCTGTGCCGCCGCCCTAACTTCGCCGGGGGTGCGGGCCAATTCCCAGGCTGGAACTGGCAGCCCCTGGGCCAGCAGCAGCGACTTCGCGTCAGCTTCCTGAATTTTCACGCCCGGCAGCTCCAGATTCTCGCGAGCCGGAGGTGCATATCGGAGTCGGTGGCAGCCCCGGCGGCTATCCCCGTGATCGTAGCAGGAGCGCCCTTCGGTGCCCCAGGCCCGTTTGGGCTACCAAAGTGGGTCGGCTCGCCCGCAGCAGGCAACGGCCTACCCATTCGAGTTGCCAGGCAACCGTTCGGCCCGGCTGCCGCTAGCGTCGGCTTCCCGATAGAATTCCACTCATGGCTCATAACGTGACTCTCATTCCAGGCGACGGCATCGGTCCCGAATTGGCCGAGGCAACCAGGCGAGTTCTCGACGCCTCAGGTGTCGAGTTCAATTGGGAGATCGTCGAAGCCGGCGAGGCGGTGATAGCGAAGGAGGGGACACCTCTGCCGCAGTCCGTCCTCGACTCGATTGTGCGCAACAAGATCGCCATCAAGGGACCCATCACGACGCCCGTCGGGGTGGGATTCCGTTCCGTAAACGTGGCTTTGCGCCAGACGCTCAGCCTGTACGCCAACCTTCGGCCGGTGCGATCGATCCCTGGCCTCAAGACCCGCTACGAAAACGTGGACCTGGTCATCGTCCGCGAGAACACCGAAGACCTATACGCCGGCATCGAGCACATGGTCGGTTTGGACGCCGCCGAGAGCATCAAGATCATCACCCGGGCCGCTTCCGAGCGGATCGCCCGCTTCGCCTTCGAGTACGCCGTCGCCAACGGTCGCCATAAGGTTACGGCCGTCCACAAGGCCAACATCATGAAGTTGTCCGACGGCCTGTTCCTCGAGAGCTGCCGGACCATCGCGGCCCAGTACGAGGGCAAGATCGCGTTTGAGGACCGCATTGTCGACAATATGTGCATGCAGCTCGTCCAGAAGCCGGAGCTGTACGACGTCCTGGTCCTGCCCAATCTTTACGGCGACATTGTGAGCGACCTGTGCGCCGGACTCGTCGGCGGTCTGGGCGTCGCCCCTGGCGCCAACATCGGCATCGACGCGGCAGTCTTTGAGGCCGTCCATGGCTCCGCTCCGAAGTACGCGGGCCTCAACAAGGCCAATCCCACCGCCCTCATGCTCTCGGGCGTGCTGCTGCTCCGCCACATCGGCGAGCAGGCCGCGGCCGAACGTGTCGAGGGCGCCATCCGAGCGGTCATCGTCGAGGGCCGCACGGTGACGTACGATCTCGGGGGATCAGCCGGGACGAGCGACTTCGCCGATGCGATCATCGCCCGCCTCGAGTCGGGAACGAGCGCGGCCTAACGCCGCAGGCACGGCCCGCCGGGCGCGGCAGGCCCGGCCCGCCGGGCGCGGCGGGCCACTATTCGCCGCCACGGCCGGCCAGCGGTCGGGCTACACATTGGGAAGGTTCGGGAGGCTGCATGCTGTTTCGCTATCGCGGCTCCGAGGGCATGGTGGCGTGGGCGTTCCACCGCATCTCGGGCATAGGCATCTTCGCCTTCGTGCTCTTGCACGTTTTCGACATCTTCCTGGCAGGCGCGAGCCCGAAAGCCTACGACGATCTCCTGAAGTTCTACGCCAGCACACTCGGCCGGATGATGGAGGTCCTCATTGGGGCCGCCCTCTTCTACCACGCCCTCAACGGCATCCGGATCCTGCTGATGGACTTCTGGCCTCGGCTGACCGTGTACCACAAGCAGATGTGGTACGCGAACTGGCTCATCTTCTTCGCCGTCGGCCTGCCCGGCGCTTTCATCATCATGCGACCGGCCCTGGGCCTGTAGAGGAGCGTCGAGATGGCACTTTATTCGCGCTCCGGCCGGCCCCGCCCGCAAGGCGGTGGCTTTGAGTTGGCGACTTGGTACTACATGCGATTGTCGGGCGTGGCGCTCTTCGT
>JAYVMQ010000165.1:0-4028 GCA_043758855.1 Chloroflexota bacterium | reverse complement strand
CTCTGGCCCGCAGCGAGGGTGTCTTTGAAGGCCGCGATCATGTAGATCGTGTCTCCCGCATTGGCGGTTGTGATCGCGTTGTCTATGTGGCATGTCGTTTTGCTTTGGTCGTATGCCGTCTTCGAGAATTGCACCTTGCCGTAGTCGCCCCCAAGCACTGCCAGGACAACGGCGCCAATCACTACCACGACGACGATCGCAATCACCGCCGCGATCAGTCGACGACGAGGGCTCTTTCGAGCGGGAGCGGCGGATGCGGGCACGCCCCATGTCGGAGGCGGAGCGCCGTATGGGGAATCGGGCACGCCCCATGTCGGAGGCGGAGTGCCAAATGGGGGCGGCGGCGGTTCGCCATACGGGGACGCCGTCGGGGCGCCATACGGCGGCGGTGGCGGGGCGCCGTACGGGGACGCCGGCGGGGCGCCGTACGGCGGCGGTGCGCCGGGCGCCTGGCCCGGGTCGTTCGGATCCATGGGTCTCTCCCTGCTGGCGTCTTGTCGGTCAGACGCTATGCGGAGGATATCGTCCGGACGGCTGCGCCATCGGGTGGTCCTACCGGCCGGGTCGACCTTGTCGATTCGGGCCGGAGTGGTAGCGTCGGACTGAACCCCGCGCGTTCGCTCATCAGTCAGCGGAAAGGAGTCCCTGGATGACTGCTCCGGTCGATCAGGCGGAGTTGAAACGTCGCCTCACTCCGCTTCAATACGCCGTGACTCAGGAGGCGGATACAGAGCGGCCCTTCACAGGCGCCTATTGGGACAACCACGAGGCTGGGGCCTATCGCTGCATTGTCTGCGGTGAGGTGCTCTTCGGTTCGGGCGAGAAGTACGACTCACGCTGCGGCTGGCCCAGCTTTTACGACGTTGTCGACAAAGCGCGAGTCACCACTCGCGTAGACCGCACCTTCGGGTCGGTCCGGACGGAGGTCCAGTGCGCAAACTGCGGCGCACACCTGGGACACATCTTCGACGACGGACCCAAGCCCACCGGGCTGCGTTACTGCATAAACTCGGCCTCGTTGGACTTTGAGAAGCGGGCGGGGGAGTAGTGCGCCGGCCAGCCACCCGCTAGGCGCTGCCTGGCGGTCCTTGCTTGTGGTGACGATCACGTTCGGCGCTGGCCCATTCAGCCGCGTGAAGGCGTAGCTACTCGCCCGCGGCCAAACCTCGTACGCCGCGCCAAAGTGTGCCGCCCGGAGGCATGTTCGGGCGGTTGCATTGGCCCGCCACTGTCGTGTGAGATGGGCAGAGGCGTAGTCGTGGCGGGTACGATGGCTATGACGACGTTATGTGGACGCGAATGGAGCAGGCGATGGCCGCAACGACGAGTGACGTGTCCGAGATTTCCGCTGGCCCGATTTCCGAGTGGAGACCGTCGCGGCCGACTTTTGTGGTTTGGACGATCCTTTCACTGCCGATGGTGATTCTTGCGCTGCTGGGCTACGCATTCGTCGCTTCGCGCGGCGTTTTCCCTAGCTCCGTGTCGGCCAATCTGGCGCAGCTGGCGTTGGTGATGGCTCTGACGTTTGCTCTTGCGGCGGTTCACGAGGCTGTTCATGGCGTGGTGATGCGCTCGTTTGGGGCCAGCCCTGAATTCGGCATCCTCAGGGTGGACGGCATTCCCCTCGGCTTCTTTGCGACGTCTCCGGGCCACCGCTTCAGCCGGCGCCAGTATCTGATCGTCGCTTTGTCGCCGTTCCTGGTTCTTACGACGCTCGGCGTGCCCGCCTGTCTTCTCCCGTTCGGCGTCTATCTGGCGTTCCCGTTAGCGATCATCTGTGGCGGTTGCATCGGCGACCTGGCGATCACGTGGCGTGTGTTCCGGGCTCCATCAAATGTGCAATGCGAGGACCTGCGCGACGGCGTCCGTTTCTGGAAGTCCTCATAAACGGCTTGCGGCCGGGAGCCGGTTTCCGTCACGCTCACCATGATGAGGCGGCGGCTTCTGACGGAACCCCTCTGAACGTCCGTGAATGGCCGTCGTCGAGCCGGCCCTGGGCTCGCGTCCTCATCGTTCACGGCATCGGCGAACACAGGGCTAGGTACGAACGAACCGGCCGGCTGCTGGCCGAGGCGGGCGTGGAGGCGTCGTGGAGTGGTTGGGGGCTCACGCGTAGGAGTTGATTGTCAGAGCCCGGACTTGTGGCAACATGGCGCGATGAGCGTTGAGATTCGGGTCTGCCCACCGGAACGGTTCGCCGAGTTCCTCAGAATGGACGAGGTCACATTCAGCCAGGACGCTTCGGACGAAGAGATCAAACGGATTGAGGCAGTCTCCGATAAGGAACGATTCCTGTGCGCCATGGAGGACGACCGGTTCGTCGGCACGGGAGGCGTTTTCACCGTCCATCTGACCGTGCCCGGGGGAGATATGCCGGCCGGCGGCATCACCTGGGTGTCTGTTCTGCCGACCCACCGTCGCCGTGGCCTGATGAGCCAGATGATGCGGCGCATGATCGACGACTGCCATCGCCGGGGCGAGCCGATCGCGATGCTTTGGGCGGCCGAGGGCGCCATCTACCAGCGCTTCGGTTTTGGGCTCGGGACGTTGAGCATGAACCTCGAGGCGGAGGCACGGGCCGTGGGGTTCGCGCGCGAGTGGCCGAGCGAGGGCAGGTTTCGTATGTTGCCTTTTGGCGAGGGGCGCGAGATCGTGGAGCCCGTCTACGCGGCGGTCCGATCCCAGCGGGCCGGGTTCCTGGCGCGGACGCCCGACTGGTGGGCCGGCATCTTGCCCTCCAGCGAGAAGGACAAGACAGGCGGCGAGGCCAGGCGGCTGGTGATCTACGAAACCGATGCCGGTGCCGAAGCCTACGCGGTCTACAAGACCAAGGCAGGATGGGGCGTCCGGGGTTCAGACCATCAACTGATCGTCGATGAGGCGCTGGGCTCGACCCCGCGCGGGACCCGTGAGATCTGGCGTTACCTTCTGAGCGTGGATCTTGTGCGGACGCTGAAGGCTGGGCGGTTGCCCTCAGATCACCCGCTCCTGTTCCTGGCTGCGGAGCCCCGACGTCTGGGCGTGACGATGGGCGACGGCCTGTGGATCCGGATCCTCGACATGGCAGCGGCCCTGGAGGGACGGACTTACGGGCTCAACGACCACGGCCGCGGCCACCTGACACTCGACCTGCGGGACGAGTACTGCCCATGGAATGCCGGCCGCTGGAGTCTCAAGGTAGAGGCTGGGCGGGCCCGAGTCACCAGAACAGACACCGTGCCAGACTTGGCGCTGGACGCGAACGACCTGGCGTCGCTCTTCTTGGGAGGCTTCAGTGCGACGGCGCTCGCGGCCGCAGGCAGGGTGGTCGAGATGCGCCCCGGAGGCCTGGCCGCCGCCGACGCACTGTTCTCAACGGCGCTCAAACCATGGTGCCCGCAGCTGTTCTAGGCTGGTCGGCCGGCTGGCCCCGATGCGCGACTCAACTGTGAAGCTAGCGCTCGAAGCGGACCTGCTGATGGTTTCCGGCCGGCGCGCAAACGTCGCACAGCGTTAGGCCATCTTCTATCAACGCTGCCCGTCTGTGGCCGTGGCCTCCACGGAGCACGAGGGGATGCTTGCAGACGGAGCAATGGAGGGGTTTCGCGTCGATCCGGTCGCCGCTGATCGCCATCTCTGTCACACCCACACGGCGCCGCTTTGGGCAACCCGTGTTGCCCGGCAGCCTGGAACGTCTGTGTGACAGCGCAACTGCCCTACGTCATGCATCTTCGGCACTGGACGATGTTACATACAGGAGTCCGCAAAAGCTCGACGAATCCGCAAGTCGAGCGGGTCGGTGGGCCTCCCGCACCGGCGGTACCGGCCGGCGAACCGACATGCCGGCAGGCAGCAGCCGCGGCGGAGATATTCGGTGAGTCAGCCCTCGGCGGGGAGGCGCTCGAGATCGACGGTACGCACGCGCCGCGTCTTACCGGCCTCGGTGCGGACCATAGCGGCTGGGATGACGCCGACGACAAGAGACTCCACGACGGCCGATTCGCCGGAGTAGAGCCCTTCGCCGCCGATCCGCACTCGGTTCCCGACCG
>JAYVMQ010000164.1:0-4358 GCA_043758855.1 Chloroflexota bacterium | reverse complement strand
TCAGGAAATGCGCCCCGTCGTTCGCCTGCAGGCGCTGCTGCCGAGGGCGGACACTGCATCGGTCGCGCCACTCGCCGATCCCCAGCCCTACTGGCAGCTCACCAACAGCGCTTGTTGGTCCCGCCTCTACGCGAACAGCGGCTTGGGGTATATGGACACCTGCTTCAAGTCTTGGAAGATGCAGCAGGAGTACAACCTCGGGAGGGACGACTTCCTGATCGAGACCTTCGCGACCGTGACCGGTTATCAGGGTTCCGGCCTCGAATGGGCCTGGATCGACACATCTCAATATGGTTCGGTGGCCCAATATTGGGTCGACTGGGCTCCGGCAGGGAGCACTTCCGGTGGCTGCAGGACCATCCCTCTGGGCCTAGGAGCGTCATACGCCGGAGTTGGGGCTTCGATTTCGAGCGCCTTCACCGCCTGCGAGCAGCTTGACATCACAAAGGGCAATCCGGCGGTCTGGATCCATGAGAACTGGGACTACTGCCAAACCCTCTGCTTCCAGGGCATGAGGGGATCCCGGGGCCTGAAGACCCAGGAGTGGATATACGTCGGTCAGGGCAAATGGCCCATTTGGGACGTTAACTGGAGCGTCGGATGAAAACGTCGATCCTTAAGGGGGCGCTGCTCTCTTTGTCCTTTGCCGTGGCCTCAGCCTGCACGCAGAGTTCGGCCGTCGTGAGTTTTCGGCCCCATCCGAGCGATCAGCAGGCGAGGGCGTTCCTTGGTCGTTTGGTCAGCCTGGCGGAGGCAAAGGACTTCACGGCACTGTGCTCACACGGCAGCCTCAACTGCGAGCAGAACCTCAAGGATTTCGACGCGCAATCTACCGTTCCCTCTACTGCGCCAACTGTCGTGGGATCGCGTGATGTTCCGGATCAGGATCGCTCCCAGGGTGGGCGTCTGCTGGAAGTCTGTGGTCTCGACGGTTCCGGGCAGGCTTATCGCTCGAACGTGCTGTTCTTTGGCAACGTCGACAACTTCACCGTAATCGACGCCCTCTACTGGACGCCGATTACTTTCTCGGAGGCGACACTGGCCCCCGCGAGCTCTGCGGCCATGACAGGGCCCGAGTGGGCCGGATGTCCATCCGGTAGGTAGAGGGATTGTCGGCGCCAATTCGAGCGCCCCGGCGGTTCCGCGCCGGGGCGCTCGCGTTTCCAATTGACCGCCGCCCTTGTCGGCAGGGCTAGACCCCTCGGTTCGGCGGGCTCGAACTCGGCCGGAGAAGTGCTGTCGGGAGGTGCTGTTGACGCCCGGTCGGCCGATATCCGAGAGGTCGAGTACTACGACGAGGCCATGGCGGCCGTGAACGTCAGGGTTCGCCCGGTCTCCAGGTCACGCTGCCATGGGTGAGTGCTAGTGCATCGACCTTTGCGGAACCAGATGACAACGCGATTTCCGCCACCTTCGCGCAGGCGCCCAAGCAGGCCTCTCCGTGGCAGCAGATGCGGCAGCTGATCGCCCACGGGCCGCCTCGGACGCGGGCGAACCGGAGGGGACACCTAGAACGCCGTTGCCTTGTGAATTAGAACGCTATGTGGACTCCGGGGGACCACTGCGGACCTGTTCGGGCGGACTCTGGAGCAGGGGATTGAAGGTTCGAATCCTTCCTCGCCAGCCACTGTCTTGAGTCGCGACATAGGTCACACATGAGTCGCGACATCGGTGACAGTCGCGCTAGCTCGAAATCTGAGACCTCGGCCATCGGCCGGGGTTTCTTCTTTGGTTGCGCCAGTAGCCCTTGTCCGGTTCGATGAGATGGCTCGAGAGGACTTCGCCGGAGCCGAGGGCCACGACCGTGACCTCCCGTTCGTCGACGATGGCCAGGATCCGACGGCGCGCATGCGCCGCACCGACCTTGAGGTGGTAGAGACGGCCGCCTCGTCGCAGGGTCAGGGCGCCCTTGCCGTCGGTGACGTCATAGCGGAGACGGAAGTGGCCGCGGCCGGCCGAGTTCGACGGGGTCGCCTTCGGTGTCGCCCGATACGCCTCGCCCGGCGTCGCCCGGCCGACCGCCCGATGCGGCCGCTGCTCGTTGTAGGCGAGCCGGAAGGCATCGAGCCCGAACTGGAGCTCCGAGAGCGTCAGCGCTGCCGGCTGCCGGCAGCCAGAGCTTCAAGGTCTGGTGGAAGCGCTCGATCTTGCCCTGCGTCTGCGGGTGGCCGGGAGATCCGTTCTTCTGGCGAACTCCGAGATATGCCAGCAGATACTCGAAGTTGTTGCGGCCACCCGTGAAGCGCGACGTGTAGACGGCGCCGTTGTCGGTAAGCGTGGCGGCAGGCCAGCCATGGGCATCCCCGGCCGCGGTGAACGTGGCCACCACGTCGTCACCGCCCACACGCGAAAAGGCCGTGCAGGCGAGGAGGTAGCGGGAGTGGTCGTCGAGCCAGTTGATGATCTCGACTTCGCTGCCACAGGCCAGGCGCCAATGCGTGAAGTCGGATTGCCAGACCTCATTTGGTGTCGGCCTCGAAGCGGATCCAGGAACTCCGCGGGCGTTTGTGGGGCTGCGGTGTGACTAGGCCAGCGGCGTGGAGGATGCGCCGGATCGTCGAGATCGACGGCGCACGCACGCCCTCTCGCTCGAGGTGCCAGGCGATGGTGGCGGGACCCGCGTCAAGTCCGTGGCCGACAAGCTCGGTTCGGAGTCTGATGATCTGCTCGCGCACCTCCGGCGACATCCGCTGAGGGCTCGTACGCGGCGCTCGGGATCTTGGCTCGATCGCCTCGAGACCGCTCTCACGATACCGGCGTAAGAGACGGTGCAGGTGACCACGGCTGATCCCGCACTGGGCTGCTGCGGCCGTGACGGACAGCTGCGCAGAGACGACCTTGAGAACGGCGACTTGGTGCTTCGACATGGTGCGGACTGTCACGCATGTCGCGACTCATCAGTAACCCATCATCTGTAACCTATGTCCTGAACTCTGACACTTCCTCGCCAGCCACTTCCTCGCCAGCCAAACTCGATCTCGTTGATCAATTCGCGGACCTCACGGGAGACGGCCTGCTGCCAGTCGGGCAGGGCGTCAACATGGGCATCGATGCGCGGGTCCGGGACGCTATGTGACTGCTCGCTCCTCGCGCTGATTTGCGTAGATGGCCTCGGCTTGATCGGCCGCTTCGGCCAGGATCTCTTCCGGGGTCGCCTCTGGGTTGGCAGCTCGAATCGCGGTTGTGACCTCGACCAGGTCCACACCCTCGACCTCTTGAACCGCTTGCAGATTGATGAAGTAGTTAGCCAGGATCGATATCACTGCCGCCACGGGTAGTCCAAAGAGGGCGCCCCAGATCCCAGCCAGTTGTGCACCCACCAGAACGGACAGGATGGTGACGATTGGATGAACTCCAGACGTCTTCTTCATGAGCCGTGGCACCAACAGATTCATGATCAGTGCCTGCACGACGAAGAGCATCAGGGTGACCGGGATGAAGGCGCCGGGCACGAATGCGGCCGTGATCACGATCGGCGGTAGCAGGGCCAATCCTGGGCCGACCATGGGAACCGGCATGCTGAGGGCCGCAAATAGACACATGAGGAAGAGGTACGGTAGGCCAAAGACTAGGCCGACCACGAGGGTCACTATGACCTGGATAACGATGAGGATGACCTGTGACCACAGGAATCCTCTGAAGGCTCGACCAACTGAGCGATCGAAAAGATCGAGCTGGGTCTCGAAGCGATTTGGCATCACCCTGCGCCACTTGGCCTGCAGGCCCGAAGCGTCTGAGACTATGAAGACCGACAGCACCAGGATGATTGAGAGGGTGCCGATAATCGAGGCCACGGTTCCGGCGATTACCCCAGACTGACCGCCCAGGGTCGCCTTGATATTGGGCCCCATGCTCGCCTCCCCCTGGCGGAAGAGGGCGGCCAGGTCAATCTGGTTGGTGCCGATTCCCAAGCCCCTCTGGAGCGAGGCGAGACTTGCGCTGATGGTCGCGGTCGCCTCTTCGGTCCTACCGACCAGACTCGTCGCCTCAGTCGCCCCGATCGAGGTGGCAACGAGAACAAAACCGACGAAGCCGAGGGCCACGCAACCGTAGACCAACCCGACTGCCCCTCCTCGTCCAATGGGGAAACGGGCAGCGGCCCCGTCGACGAGCGGGCTAACCACAAAAGCCAGCAGCCAGGCGAAGAAGCAGATCAGGAAGACCCCGCTGAAGGAGCCAATGGCAGTCATGGATTGCTGTAGAACGAGCAGCAGGAAGGCCACCGTCCCCGTCGCAAAGAAGATCGTTGCTGCGCGACGGAGGCTGTATGCGGAACGCGGATTGACGGAACGCAGACCAGCCGAACGAAGCCTTGGAACCGCCTTGGTCATCTCGGTCCTCCAGAAGTGACTCATGCC
>JAYVMQ010000163.1:0-6683 GCA_043758855.1 Chloroflexota bacterium | reverse complement strand
CACCCAGCGGACCCGCCAACGAGTAAAGAACACCGCCCACGAGGTTGGCGACCACGGCCGCAACCCCGAAGGCCACCGCCTGGAAAAGGGTCTGGCCGGTTGACTGCAGCCGCCCCGGCAGCAGCTGGGCGATCGTCAGGACGAACGTGATCAGGATCCCACCGAAGAAGATACCCGAGACGAAGCGCGTGAGCAGGATCGACCCGGCATCGACGAAAACGATCCAGCTGGCCAAACAGGCCGCGAAGCCGGCGGCCGACACTACCAGGACGGGCCGCAGACCGACCCTGGCAACGAGCCAACCGGCGAGGATCAAGCCGGGGATTTCGGCGCCCCAGGCCAGACCGTTTGAGAGGCCAACCTCGACGGCACCGCCGCCCAGATCGGAGATCCTGATCGAAATGTAGGTGGCCGCGGCCATGAAACCGATGAAGATGAGCAGAGCCGAGGCGAGCACCGCCAGCAAACGAGGCCGACCCAGCAGCGCCTCCCCGACCGACCCGAAACGTCCCCGAGCCGGCGTCGAATGGGTCCGTCCGTCGACGGCGCCGCGGGCCTTGCGATGGCGTTCGCTGTCACGACCAAGCGGCACTTTGTGAGCCGAGAAGATCATCAGCCCCATCGTAAATATGTACAAAAAAGGGGCCGCAACATACCCGGTCCGGCTGTACAGCAGGCCGCAGGCGATGGCCATGGCGGCCCCACCGAAACTCGAAAGCAGCCGCAATCGGGCGTACTCGCGCGATGCGTTCGCGAGGATGGGCATCGCCATTGCGTCGGTCAGGGCGGCCGTCGGTCCGCCCCCCGCAGTTACTACCACCAGGCAGGCCATGACTGCCACGACGGGAAGCGGAGCGCTCAGCCCCAAGGCGAAGACAGCGGCCGGAATGCAGGCCAACTGCAGGGCCCGTCGCGGTCCCGTCAAGATGTCGCCCACATGCCCCCAGGCGGGCAGGGCGAACGAGTAGGCGACCGAACCGAGGCTCGTCGCCAGGCCGATCAAAGGCGGATCGAAGCCCTTCGATAGGAGCAGCACGGGGACGAAGCCGTACAACGTGCCGACCGCGAAGCCGTTCGACAGGTAGAGCATCCGCAACCAGCGCATTGTCTGGATGGTACCTGACGCAAGGAGAAGGCCGCCTCATGGGGCTGACGTAGCGCCCGAGAGGAATTTATGGCAGGCAGGCATGGGTGCGGGCGCCGCCCGGGCAAGTGAGCAGCACTTCATCCCCGCGAAGCACTGACGAGCTTGGCTCCGTCAGGGCGTACCATCGGGGTGTGTCAGATCAGCTTTCGCTGAGCCTCACCGGCGACGTGGCCCGCTTGCCGCGTTCGCTCCGGCCTATGCTGCCCAAGCCAGCCGACGCCGCATTCGACTCGGACGAGCACGTCTTCGAGCCGCGCTGGGGCGGTCGCCGAGCGCTGGCCTTCATCGAACCGGACGGCGCGCGCGGCCCGCGGCTTCGCTTGCTCGACGAGTTTGGACGCGACCTGGCGCCGCACCTGCCAGAACTTGCCGGGATTCCGGATCTGGTCGGCAGCCTGCCGGCCATCCTCGACGGCGAGATCGTCATTCCCGACAAAGGCGGCCGCATGGACGAGGACGCTCTGGTCGGTCGCATCACCGACGGAAGCAAGACGAACTCGACGCCGGTGTATCTGGTTTTCGATCTGCTGTGGGTCGGCGGCCGGCCGATCATCGCCCAACCGCTGCTGCGCCGCCGCGAGCAACTCGCCCGCCTCGTCCGCCCCAGCCCGGAGCTCGTGGTCCTGCCGGGCGTCGTGCGCGAGGGCATGGATCTCTACATCGCCGTGACCCAACAGGGGCTGCGGGGAGTGATGGCGCGCCACTTGCGCAGCCCCTACCTGCCCGGCCGCCGGAGCGAGCTGTGGCGCTCGATCGCCACACAGCCCGCCGAGATGCCTCTTCGCGTCATGACCGAGCCAGAGCTGGCGACGCCTACGCGGCCCTTCTTGGCCCTGATCCAGCGCCTGCCCCTCGAGTTCTAGGCCCGCCGCACGGTCACACGTGGGTGCTACCGCCAGGCCGTCGCAAGCGGCCCGAGGCGAATTCCGCTCAATTCCCTGAGCGTGGCAGTTCAGCCCGGGGGCGTGGCAGTTCAGCCCGGGGGCGTGGCAATTCAGCCAGGATCGGCCAGTATTCCCACTCAACGCCGCCAGGGGCGGTCATAAGTGGCGATTCCTGCGCGCCGCGCCTGGCGGCAGCCCTCCGGCAACTTTACCCAGGCGCGATTCCCTCGTGACTCCTGCCCGCCCGCCGGTTGTCTCCGCTCCCGACCTCGCCGCCCCGCCCCTTAGTGTCGCTCCGGACGGCATTGAGCAGAGGAGGCAGCCCGATCGGAACGCGGTCCCGCCGGCCGATCCACCAGTCGGCCTGTGACTTAGCGCGAAACCCGGGCCATTTTGAGCACCTGCCGCAGTCCCACTCGCTGACCGTATAGCAAGACCCCGGCGCTGTAGATCCGGGCCGACAGGAATAGGGCCAGCACGATGCTGATGAGCATCAGAACTACGGCAAGACCGAACTCCCACAGCTGGACGTGGCCGCCTGCTACCCGTGCGAGCATCAGGTAGGGGCTGAAGAATGGCACGAAGGACAGGACCACGACCCAGGTCTCGGTGATTGCCTGAACGGCCGCGATGGAGAGAAAGTATCCGACCATCACAATCATCATCAGCGGCGAAGTGGCGCTCTGGACGTCCTCCTGACGGCTCACCAAGGACCCGAGCGCGGCGTAGAGGAGCGAGTAGAGCAGGAAGCCCAAGGCGAATAGAACCATGAAAGATGCCAGCAGTGGCACGGTCAGACCGCTCACGGCCACACCTGACTCGGAGCCACCGAGGACGGCATGGTGGAGCGGCCCCTGGGCCACGAGCCCCACGAGAACCGCCCCGATAACGGCCCCGTATTGGGTCAGCCCCGCGGCGCCGTTGCCGATCACCTTGCCGGCCAGCATCTGCAGCGGCGTCGTGGCATTGAGCATCAACTCCATGACCCGGCTGCCCTTCTCTTCGGCGACGCTCATGGCCACCCAAGTGCCGTAAGTGATAATCGCCATGAAAATCAGGACCACGAGACCGGTGGACAGAAGAGTCGAGGAGATCTCCTGGTTGAGGCTGTTGACCGGCGCGGTGGCCGACGAGTTGACCGGCAGCACCTGCCACTTAGTGGGCGCGAGCACGGCAGCGGTGGAGGTCCCTGCCCGAACCAGCCTGTCTTCGATCGCGAGCGAGGTAACGGCATTGGCAATTAACTGGGCCGACCGGCCGTCAGCCGGGAGGTCGGTTCGTAGCGTAAAGGCGAGATCGCGGCTGGTCGCGTCGCGGTCGATGATGAGGAGGGCGGCGAACTTGCCCCCCTCCAAACCCTTCTGGGCGGCCGAGAGCTGGTCGGACGTCAGCCAGGTGAACCCGAAGCTCTTGCCCTGGCTCGATCCGGGAGCCGGGGTGCCGTTGAGGGCCTGATCGAGAACCGTCTGTGCGTCTGCAGGGAGGCCCGAAGCGCGGACGACGACCTCGACTCTCGTCTGGCTTCCGCCCGCCAACGCGTCGAACAGGATGGGCGTCTGCGTCGCTGCGAATGCCAGGGCCGCCAGGATGAGCGTGCCGATGACAAAGCTTCGGCTCCTGACACGCCCGCGGTACTCGCGGATCGCGATGTACCAGGCGTTGGGGAAAAGAGTTCGCCAGCCGTTCATGCGTACACCGCCTTGGGAGCCAACGTTCGTTCACTCGCGTCGATCTGGCCCACGTGTTCGATGAATATCTCCTCGAGCGATGGGTCGGCGATCTCGAAATGGAGGACCCTGCAGCCGCGGCGGAGCGCCTCCTGCAAAACAAGCTCGGGGTCGTGGCCCGGAGCTACCTCCGCTTCCGTGTAATCCTGGCCGCGCCTGGAGAGCCGCACTCCCTCCAGCGTGCCCAGCCATACAACCTCGGGATCGCCGTCAACCGCAAGCCGAACCACCCGACGCCCGGAGGAGCGGCGCACGTCCCGCACGGCGCCACCCACGACAACGCGTCCCCGATCGAGAATGGCGATCGACTCGCACAACTCCTCCACCGTGTCCATCTGATGGGTGGAAAAGATGAGCGTCTTGCCCCGGTCTTTCATCTCAAGGAAGGCCTCCTTGAGGAGGGCCGCGTTGATCGGATCGAGACCCGTGAAGGGCTCGTCCATCAGCAGAACCTGCGGGTCGTGCAGGATGGCGGCGATGAACTGGATCTTCTGCTGGTTGCCCTTGGACAGCTGCTCAGCGCGCCGGTCGGCGTATTCGGGGATCCGGAACCGCTCCAGCCAGTCGCGTACCTCGCGCTCAGCCGCTTTGCCCCGCACACCATGGAGTTTGGCGAAGAAGACGAGCTGCTCGAGGACGTTCATCTTGGCATATAGACCGCGCTCCTCCGGCAGATAACCCCAGGTGTGGCGCGGCGACTCGGAGTTGGGCCTGCCATTCCAAGTGACGGTGCCTGAGTCCGGCCGCAGGATATCCAGCACGATGCGCATGGCCGTCGTCTTGCCGGCGCCGTTGGCACCCAGGAAGCCGAAGACCTCACCCGGATTAATCTCGAGCGAAATGCCCTCAAGGGCCTGGACCTCACCAAAACGCTTGGACACCGAATCGATGATCAGGGTCATTGGAGCTCCGGGATTCTCTTCGAGACACTTGTTGGACCCGGCTGTCGACGGACCGGTTCGATTATTGTCGCCACCTGTACCAGATGATCCCACCTAAATAGGCAATCGCGAACGCCGCCCCCAACCACGCATACGGCGTCGAGTCGCTGCCCCCGAATTGGGCCACCAGGAACGCCACGACCAGCACGACGGCGATGAATTGGGCGGCCATCGACAAAGCCCGATTGTTGATCGACTCCCAGCGTTCGTCGACCGGCATGCCCGACAGGAGGCTGGCCGTCTCGCTGCTCGATTGGAGAAGGCGAAGGCCCAGCGCGTAGACGGCTACGATTCCGAATGCGATTCCGGCCTGCCACAACGTGGCGTGCTGGCCGAGCAACGCCGCAGCCATCAGCAGACCGATCACGAACCCGACGGCGGGTACGAGCCACTTACCCAGCATGACCATCCTCACGAAACACCTCTTCAACGCGCTTGCCGAAATACCGCCCTATCGCTAGAGCCAGCGGCAGCGACGGCAGGTAGCGACCTGTTTCGATGGCATTGACGGTCTGGCGGGACACGCCAAGATCTCTGGCCAGGTCGCCCTGGCTCAGGGACCTATCCTTGCGCAGCTTCCGGACATCGTTCTGCATGGCTGTCAAGTTAGCTTGACAGGGCGGCGCTTGTCAAGTCCCCTTTACAGGTCGCTCGCTCAGGCGACCCAGGGACGGTGGCGAATGGCCCGATATACCTCTGCTACCACAGCCGGGGCCAGTGCGATAGCCGCCACCAGCAGCCAGTCGAAGGCATCGAGCGGCGTGGCTGCGAAGGCGTCCCGGACGGGTGGGATGAATGGGATTGCCACCTGAATGGCGAGGCATAGGAGCCCGCCAAGCAACAACAGGCGATTGGGCCGCTGAAGCAGAACCGGGTGCGACAGGCTCCTATTGGCGTTGGCCCGAACAACCTGACCAACGACAAGAGCCGTGTAAGCCAGCCAGCGAGCGTGTTCGAAGCTCGCGCTGTGCGTCTCGATGAGCCACAGGGCGGCCACAGCACTGAAGCCGCCGGCCAGGCCGATACGAGTCAGGATCGACCAATCGAGCAGCGGCTTGGTCCGCTGTCGGGGCGGCCGTTGCATGGCTCCAGGCTCCTCGGCTTCGCCCTCAAACGAGACTGCCGTGAGCATGTCGATGAATATCTCGAGCCACAGAATCTGGATGGGCAACAGCGGCTGGTCGAAGCCGGCGATGGTGGCGATCAGGATGAAACCGAGCATCGCCACGTGCGTCGAAACCAGGAAGATGAGGCCCTTCTGGACGTTTGCGACCAGGCGGCGGCCCTGTCTCAGGCCGTCCATCAGGGTCACGAACGAGTCGTCGCCAAGAACGAGGTCGGAAGCTTCGCGGGCTACGGCCGTGCCGCTGCCCATGGCCACGGCCACGTCGGCGTGATGGAGGGCCGGCGCATCGTTCACACCGTCACCGGTAACGGCAACTGTCCGGTTGGACCGGCGGGCGATGTCCACGATCCGAAGCTTCTGCTCCGGGATGGCCCGAGCCACGATGTTCAGCGTCGGCAACTCCGCGGTCAGGCGGTCATCGTCCCAGGTGGCCAGCTCGGGCCCGGTGACGACACGCTCATTCGGCAGGCCCGCATCCGCGGCGATGGCTGCGGCCGTGGTCGGGTGGTCGCCCGTGACGACCATGGTCTGGATGCCGGCCGCACGCGCCAGAGCCATGGCCTCGCGGATACCCGGCCGGATACGGTCGGCGAAGGCGAGCACGCCTAGCGGTAGCCACTCGCCACCCTCGAGGCAGCGTGCCAGGAGAAGGAGCCGCTCCCCGGCCTCGGCACCGCTCTCAACGAGGTCGTGCCAGGTGCCGAGTTCCGCCGCCGACAAACCTGAGCACATCTCCAGAACGGCCTCCGGAGCACCGAGGGCCAGCTCCTCCACGGCCGCCTCACCGTCGGGGCTCAGCGTGCGGGCTCTTGTTCGCGAGAATGGCCTGTCATCGCTGACCGGATCGGCACCGAGAAG
>JAYVMQ010000162.1:0-10925 GCA_043758855.1 Chloroflexota bacterium | reverse complement strand
GGCCGGTAGACGCAATCCCTCCCGTAGCTTCTCCGGTCGAAGGCCCGCCAGCCATGACTCCGAGCCCTCAACAGCCGGAGAGCGCCCGTAGATTCGTTGGGCGCGGTCGTATGCGATGACCACTTCCGGCTCGTTCTGCCAATCGACGAGTTCGTGGACTACCTGCAGGTAGTCCGAGCTGAAGTCTTGGCCCTCATCGACCAGGACGGCGTCGTAGCGAAGTCGTTCCGGGACGCCCCCGGTCTCGAGGAGCCGTAGTGCATGCTCGGGCCAATCGCGGTCGAATCGATTGCCCGTGTCGCCAGAATCATCGTCCGACTCCTCCGTCCTCTTGGGCCAGTCGGCGTATTCGTTGAAGATTCGGCCGAGCATCTCGTGGTAATGCAGGACCGTAATCAGGTCGGGCCGGCGACGCACGGGCACGCGCTCGAGCAGTGCACGAAGGTAGTTGGTTAGTGTCCTGTTGAACGTCAGGACCAGCACTCGCCGGCCCTCATTGGCGATGCGTGCGGCCCTGTAGGCGAGAACGACGGATTTCCCGCTACCCGCTACCCCTTCGATCAAATGCACGCCTTTCTTGGGCTCCACGTGCTTCTGCTGGCTCTTGGTCGGGCGCAGAGCGGTCAAGGGATCCGGCATTCGGAAGGAGTGCCCGAACGCCTGGTCAAACTGATCGAACCATCCAGGCTCCATCCAGTTTCCGTCCTTGTTCGGAACCACCAGCCCTAGGGACTCACGTCGGAGCGCATCGTCGCCGAAGACAGAGATTCGCTGATCTCCAAACCTCTCTCGCAACTGCCGAGTTGTCGCTCCGTGCCAGTAGAGGCCCGCCCTGACCAAACCGAACGCCCGCTCGTCGGTCATCAGCCGCTCGCCGATCTCCGGGAGATACACGCCATAGAGCTTCGACCGAATGGAGTCGAGGTAGTTGAACGGAGACTCCTGGAGTCGTTCGCCGAGTCCGTCCTTGATACACCAGGTCTTACCGCGATCCTCAACGTTGGCGAGGTCCCATTCGACCACATCCCAGATAACGCCACCCAACCTGGGATGGATCGCGGCCAGCAATGGCCGTTCGGCATCGAGGTGTGGCCGCACGTAGATCCGCCAATTGGGATCCAGGTGTGCGTCCAGGAAGCGTAAGAGGGCCATTTCGCCGCCGTGGAGAGGTGGCGAGAAATACCCGTCGAGTATCAGCGACCAGGGCGGAGAAACACGGCCCTCCTCCCATTGAGACAGTCTGCAAAGGCCGGCAAATGACCTCACGACGGAGACGGTGCGCCCGGCGTCGAGGCGAATCGTCAGGCTGCCCTCGTCACCGCCTACAACGGTTCCAATGCCGAGCGGGGTGTGCTTGACCCGGTCCCCGATGCCAAGGATCTCTCCGAGGGCTCTCCCGCTCGGCTCGTCCACTGCTCGCCTCCGACGTAGAACGTCTGCTAGAGGCGCTGGACGGGCGCCTATCGCAAGAGTGACACACCACGGACTCCCCATTCCGACAGATGTGCGGACCTCACGTCGACGCGAGTTGGCGCGGAGCGCAGCACTCATCAGACTGCCGCTCTCGATCCAGTAGAGGATTGGATTTGTTCCACTGGTGCCCGTCGTTACGAGGAGATCCTTCAGCGCCGACAGCCACGGCAGTGTGGGCGGGACAATTTGCCGGTCTTGGGCGGGTCGGGCGTGCCGGGTTCGGCGTAATTGGCTGCCACCACCTGTGGTACCATATGTCGGTGAACAAGACGACAATCTACATTCCGACCGATCTGAAATCGGCGATCAAGCGGGTTGCGCGGCGACGCGGCGTCTCGGAGGCCGAAGTCATCCGGGAATCCATCCGGAGCGCCATAGGCGGCGATCGACCTCGTCCGCGTGGCGGCCTCTTCGCCAGCGGCGCCCCGATCGCCCGCAATGCGGATGACCACCTGCAGGGGTTCGGCGAGCGGTGATCGTGGACACGAGCGCTCTTCTCGCGTACTTCGACGCCGACGAGCCAGACCACGACGCAGTTTCGAACGTCATCAACGACGCCACAGAACCACTGGTGGTCTCGCCTTATGTCGTGGCTGAGCTCGACTACCTAGTCGCCTCGCGACTCGGCGTCTCTGCTGAGCTGGCGGTCCTGCGAGAACTGGCAGGCGGCGCCTGGGACCTCGACGCTGTCGGAGCCGACGAGTTGTCGCTCGCCCGGGCGGTCGTTGAACGCTACGCCGACCAGTCTGTGGGCGTCGCGGACGCCTCGAATGTCGTGCTCGCTGCCCGACATAACACGAAGACCATCGTGACACTCGACCGGCGACACTTCGACGTCTTGCGGCCTCTAGACGGCGGTCGCTTCGCGCTCCTTCCCTGACGCGTCCTGTTTATGCCGCTGCCACCCCGCCAGCGAGCCGCGATTCGTGCTCTATGAGAGCCGCGGCAACAAGACGATCCGTGCTCTGGATCGCTACCTGCGGGTCCGTTCGAAGCACGCGGACCCTGGCCTCCCCTGGCTCTGGCTCGGCCTCAAGGGCCGCCTGACCGACTCTGGCATCGCCCAGGCGATCCGGGAGCGCGGCATCGCCGCCGGCCTGGGCGACAAGGTCCACCCGCACCAACTGCGTCACACCTATGCCCACTCGATGCTCGCGGCCGGCATGCAGGAGACCGATCTCATGCGGGTGGCCGGCTGGCGCTCGAGAACGATGCTGCCGCGCTACGCCGCCTCAACAGCTACCGAGCGTGCGATCGCGGCGGCGAAGAAACTGTCCCCGGGAGATCGGTTGTAGCTAACTGGAGAGCGCGCAGACGAGCATGTTCGCATCGCGTCGGCCAGCTCGACGAGGTCGGTTATTGAGTCGCCATTCGCTTGGAGACGAAGAGGTCGGAGGCTCAACTGGAGTGAACCCGACCGTGGCGACCTGAATGTCCCACTCCCGCTCGCGTGTGACGTAGTCGGGAGGAAACGGTGGGCGGAGCGCGCCGGCTGAAGCCGTGAGCGTTCTCGCAAATCAGGAGCCCATCGCTCTTCTAACTGTTCCGCCTTTGCGGGTCTTCATGTACATCGAAATCCACGACTTCTGCTGAATCGCTTAAGCCTCAGCCGGCGCAGCGTGACCGCTGATGAAAGCCGTTGGGATTCTTCGAGGACGTACTGACCTGACAGGACGATCGGGATCCACCCCAGTGGCTTGCGATTGCGATTCTCAGCGGCGATACTCGATCTTCGCCTTTGGGAGCACTGGAACCGTGGCCTCAGTCTTGCTCCGTCGCCGGCGGACCGTCATCGCCGGCCTTGTTGTGGTGGCCGTCGTCCTCTCTGCGTTTACCGCAGTTGGTGTGCCACCGACCTCGCGCCTTTGGGCCAACCTGAACTGGACCATCTTGTGCCTTGCTGCGGTGGCGATCGCGGCAGCCGGCACCACTGCGGCCCCGCCGGGCGATCGCTCGGCCCGTCTCTTCTTCACCATCGGCCTCGCCGTCTATGGGCTCGGCCAGCTGATGTGGGATGCCGAGTTGATCCTCAACGTGGCGCGAGAACCCGCGCCGTCGGACATCGCCTACCTCGGCGCCGCATTGCCGTTCGCCGCTGGTCTGGTTGCGGCAGCCCGCCCAACCGAGCACGCCCGCCGGCTTCCCCTGCTCCTCGACGTCTGCGTCGTGTCGGTGTCGGTCGTAGTGGTGGTTCTGGCGCTGTTTGGTCGCCTTGCCTTCGACTCCGCGACGTCCGACCTCCACGCCGTCGTCCTGCTGTCCTACCCGATGCTGTTCCTCTCCGTGGCCGGCGCCGGAGTCGTGCTGGCCATTGCTTCGAGCGCCTATCCGCGCGCCTCGATCACGCTCCTGGCGGGCCTGACCGCCACCGGCGTCTACTGGCTCATCTGGCTCCAGCAGGCCCTCAACGGGCTGCCCGGCAGTGAAATTCCGATCAACCACCTCTTCACGCTGAGCTTGTTGCTGCTTGGCTTTGGCGCCGCGACCTGGGAGACAATGCCGCCCCGGAAGGCTCGGGAGGCCGACCACGTCGCCGTGACGCTCGTCCCGATCGCAGCCTTCATCGTCGCCATCGGCTCGACATACCTCGGAAGCACGATCAGTCTCGACGCAATTGGCGTAGCCCGGATCGCGGGCGTCTTCGGCCTGGTGCTGATCATGGCTCGCCAGACTCTGCTGCTTCGCGAGCGCGAGCGAGCCCAGGCCGACGTCGACGTCGCCCAGGAACGCCTGACCTCCGTCCTCGACCATCTGCCCGGAGTGGCCTGGGCTACCGACACCTCGCTTGCGATCACCTTTCTGCGCGGTGGCGAAGTAGCCGACTTGGGACTGGCCGAGGATTCAGCCGAGTCGCTGCCGAACCTGCTGTCGGAAGCCGATATGGCCCGGCTGCGCGAGATCCACAGGCATGCATTGGCCGGTCATGTTGGCTCGCTCGAAGTCAGGACCCGGGGAAGGACGATGGTCATCCACGTGCGGCCCGTGACCGGCGGCGGCTCGATCCCTGTCGGCGTGGTGGGTGTGGCCCTCGACGTCACAGCAGAGCGCGAGGCCCTCGAGCGAGTTGCCCACGCCGCACGGATGGAGAGCCTGGGGCGGCTGGCGGGCGGCATCGCCCACGACTTCAACAACTTGCTCACGGCCATCAACGGCTATGCGGAGATTTCGCTAGCTCAGCTCCACGAGGCCGACCCGATCCGAGCGGACATCGAGCAGATCCGTGAGGCCGGCGGGCGAGCGTCGCAGCTGACCCGCCAGATCCTCGCCTTCGCCCGCCAGACGCCTACGCTCGCCGAACCGATCGACGTGGGGGTCTTGATCCGCGGGCTTGAGCCGTTGTTGAACAGGCTGGTCAGCGACGACGTCGATTTGGCGGTGGAGTTGCGCGACGAGCCCCTCTTGGTGAACGCCGATCGAACGCAGATCGAGCAGCTGGTGGTCAACCTCGTCGTCAATGCCAGGGAAGCCATGCCGCGTGGCGGGCGGATCGAGGTGCGCGGCTCCCGGATCACCGACGACGGTGGGAACTGGGTCACGCTGGTGGTGGGGGACACCGGGATTGGCATGGACGAGGCCACACGGACTCGCATTTTCGACCCCTTCTTTACCACTAAGGAGGGTGGCACCGGACTGGGCCTGGCCACGGTCTATGGCGCCATCCGCAACGCCGGCGGCAAGGTCGAGGTGGACAGCACGCCGGGACTCGGGTCGAGTTTCCGGGTGTGGCTGCCGAGTTTGCAGCCAATGGATGGTCCGGCCGAGGTCGAGACGTCAGCCTCAATCGAGCCGGAAAGCTGCCCGCGCGATGCTCGCGTTCTGGTGGTGGACGACAATGAGGCAATCCGGCGGTTGGCCGCCGGCATACTGGCTGCCGTCGGCTACGACGTCGTGCAGGCTGCCGCTCCACCGGCCGCATTGAAGCTGGCCCGGAACGGGCGTGCGCCGGACGTCCTCGTCTCGGATGTTGTCATGCCCGTCATGAGCGGCCTAGAACTCGCCGAGCGACTGTGGGCCGAGTTGCCGGACCTGGCGGTCGTCTTGATCTCGGGCTACGCACAGGGAGTGCTCGCCGGGGTTCCGCTGCCGGAACGTGTCCGCCTCGTCGACAAGCCGTTCACGGCGGCGCAGCTGGTCGTGGCCGTGGACGAGGCCTGGTGTGAGCGACGAGCAGGGCGAGAATTGAGCGTGAATCCGTAACCGGATAGGCCGCTACCTACTCGAATGGCCGGCCCCATATAGCTGGCCAGCAGCGTGGCCTGCTCGCTCGAACTCATCCCGTGGGGTCAATAACCCCGATTCGTACTTGGACCCACACCGTAACATGCGCCGATGCTGTTCTTCTCCGATCTGGTTGTCTGGGCGTTGGTGCGCCTCCTGGTCAAGAGCGGTCAAGACGATGGCTCCGCGGCGGGTCAAGCCGGTACCTCATCAGCAGCCTGCGGTACGTGCACCACGGGTCCCTTGTCCGGCGCATACGTCCGCGGGTAGACCTCCGGCGCGTGCCAGAGCCGATGCCCACCGTAGTTGCGCCACTCGTCACCGTCTGAGAGACCGAGTGTCTAGTCGAATGCTTTGAACAGGTTCCGGCCGCCGACGAACCCGAGCCTGATGATCGAGGGGCCAACCTCGGTGGTTGCCACAAGCTCGATCGCGTCGTTGGCCAGGCGGAGGCAGTTCGGCCAGTCACCGAACGCCACCCGTTCCAGCACCGGGTCCGGCGCCCCGGGGCGGATCGCCCTCGGGGGCGCGGGCGATTCCGGCGCGGGTGCGCCCGGGGCGGGCATTCCCCGCGTCGTCACGTGGCGACCCGCGCGCCCGTCTCGAACGACTCGATTGCCGCCTGGGCGAGGGCGAGGGCACGGCGACCTGACCGTGCATGCACCGGCGGCGGATTCCCGGCCCTGAGCGCGGCCAGGACCTCGTCGACGTGGCGGTCGAAGGTCCGGTGGAACATCCGTCCCAGGTCGTTGAAGTAGCCGGCCTCCCAGATCTCGCGGGTCTCGACGCCAGCTGGCTGGAACTCGAAGGATCGGACCGTGTCGCGTACGACGAGGCGGCCGAGCGTGCCACCGATCTCCAGGCGGTGCGTGTCAGGGTAGGCGTAGGAGCTGTCATAGCTCCCGAGCATGGTTCCAACCGCGCCGTTCGCGAAGCGGAGGGCGAGGGCCACCGTCGAGTGTCCGCGTCCCTCCAGCTGGGTCATTTCCGCCGACACGGCAGAGATCGAGCCGCCGAGATGCTCGAGCATGTCGAACCCGTGGCACTGCGTCTCGATGAGGTTCGCATCGGGGTGATCGCTCTCGCCCTCGCCGCCGAAGCGCCAGGAGGCGTAGACGAGGTTACCCAGCCGGCCGGACTCGATCGCCTCGCGGGCCATGCGAACGGGCGTGGCGGTGCGATGGTTGAAGTTGATCGCGAAGAAGAGGCCGCGGGCCTCCGCGGCGGCCAGGAGGGCATCCGCCTCGGCCAGGTCGAAGACGAATGGCTTCTCGACGAGCAGCGGCACCCCGGTCTCGATGAGGGCGAGAGTCGTCTCGTAGTGCCCCTGGTTGGGCAGTGAGACACTCACCAGGTCCGGGTGCTCCTGTTCGACCATCGCCACCGGGTCCGTGTAGGCCCGCGCGCCCACCAATTCCGCGCGCTCGCGGGCCTTCTCCGGTGAGCGACCGACCACAGCGACGACATCCACGTCCGGGCGGTCGGCGAAGACCCGCAGATGCTGGCGGCCCCACCAGCGACCCGTCCCCACCACGGCGACGCGCAGCCGGGGCTCCCCACCGTGGGTCTCTTCCCCGACCACCGTCGGGGCGGCAGCGTACGTGTCGCTCATCGCTCGCTCCTGCCGGTCACAGGCGCTGCTCGCGGCTCAGGTACCGCTGGACCAGGACGACCGTGATCAGGAACACGCCGCTCACGACCTGCTGGTAGTACGAGCTCAGGGTTCCGACCTGGTTGATCACGTTGTTGATGACGTTGAGCAGGAGCACGCCGGCCAGCGTGCCGGCGATCGACCCGGACCCGCCGGTGAGGAGGGTTCCACCGATGACGACTGCGGCGATTGCCTGGAGCTCGAGGCCAGTACCGATGGTCGACTGACCGGACGAGGAGCGGGCCGCGACCAGGAGGCCGGCGAGGCCAGCGAGCAGACCGCTCACGAAATACATCAGCGTCTTGAACCGGGCGACGGGGACGCCCATCAACCGGGCAGCGTCCTCGCTGCTGCCGATGGCCGTGACCGAGATGCCATACCGCGTGCGCGTGAGGACCAGCCATCCGAGCACGAAAGCCAGGCCGGCGATCACGATCGGGACGCGGATCCCCAGAATCGAACCCTGGCCGAGCCAGATGACGGCCACGGTTTCGTCGATGTGGAAGATCTTGTTCCCCTCGTTCGACACGGCGAAGGCCAGGCCGCGAGCGAAGAGAAGCGTGGCCAGCGTCACGATGAAGGGGGGCATCCCGGCCCGGGCGATGAGCACCCCGTTGAGGAGTCCGAGCAGCCCGCAGATGGCGAGTGGCAACGCCACGGCCACGACAATGCCGTACTGCGATCCGTAGGCGGTCAGGACGGCCGAGAGGGCGAGCATCGAGCCCACCGAGAGGTCGATCCCCCCACCGATGATGACGAAGGTCATGCCCACGGCCACGAGGCCCAGGAAGGAGCTGGCCTCGAGGACGTTGAGAAAGTTGTCGGTGCTGGCGAAGGACCTGCCGAAGAGCAGCGAGGCGAGGAGCGCGACCATCACGAGAACGACGAACGCGCCGTTCCGCTGGAGGGTCCCGGCCAGGCGCTCGCGGCGCGTCGCCGCGCGCTCGGCCTCGTCGAGGCTGGTCATGGCGGGAGGTGGCCGGTCGGGGACACGCACCACGGTCAACATCAGGCGCTCCGATCGCGCTGGATATAGACGGCCCCGAGGATGATCACGGCCTGGACCATCCGGGTGGAGGAATCCGGGAGGTTATGGGTGATGAGCGTGGCCGAGATGAGCTGCATGAGGAGCGCTCCGGCCAGTGTCCCAAGGACTCGCACCCGGCCGCCCGTGAGCGGCGTCCCGCCGACTACCACGGCGGTGATCGCGCTCAGCTCGATCAGGCTCCCCACGAACGAAGGATCGGCGGCGCTCAGGCGCGAGGTCTGGATGATCCCGGCGAGGGCGGCGAACAGCGCGCTCAGGATGTAGACCGACAGGAGGGTGCGGCGCACCGGGACGCCGGCCAGGAAGCTGGCCCCCGGGTTTCCGCCGATGGCCACCACGTAACGCCCGAACGTCGTACGGGCGACGAGGATGGTCACGAACAGGGCCACGGCCCCGGCGATCAGGACGACGATCGGGATCCCGAGCGCCTGGCCCGACCCGATCCAGCCGAGCGTCGGGTCGAAGACCTCGGTCAGGCGGCCCTGGGCGATGACGAGGGCCAGGCCCCGGCCGACGACCAGGAGGGCGAGTGTGGCCACGATCGGCTGGATCCCGAAGCGCGAGACCAGCAGGCCATTGACCATGCCCACGAGCGTGCCACCTGCGAGCGCGATCGCGATGGCGACCAGGGGTCCGTAGCCGAGGAACAGGGCAAGGAGCGCCGACGAGATGGCCATGACGGAGCCCACCGACAGGTCGATCCCCTCGGTGCCGATGACGAGGGCCATGCCAAGGGCTATCACAGCGACCGGGACGACCTGTACGAACTGGAGCCGGATGTTGTCGAGATCCGCGAAGCGTGGCGTGAACACGAGGTTGAACAGGACCAGGAGGAGCAGCCCCAGGTAGACCCCGTTGTCGGCGACCCAGGCCGAAACCTCGGTGCGACTTTGCAACCGCCGGCGCGCCGCGAGCTCAGTGGTCGTCATGGCCACCGCCGCTGCTGTCGACCGCATCCTCGGTCTCCGCGGTAGCCGCGGCGACACCTGGCGATCCGTCGGAGGCGGGACCGGAGGCCAGGGAAGCAGCCGCGATCATCTCCATCACCGCACCCTCGCTCACTTCGGCGGCGGCCAGCCGTCCGACGACCGACCCGTCGCGAAGAACCACCACGGTGTCCGACCCCTCGACGACCTCCTCGAGCTCGGACGAGATCAGGAGCACCCCCATCCCGTCGCTCGCGAGCTCGCTGATCAGGGCCTGGATCTCCGCCTTGGCGCCGACGTCAATGCCCCGGGTCGGGTCGTCGAGGATCAGGACCCGCGGGTGGAGGCAGAGCACGCGCGCTAGGAGCACCTTCTGCTGGTTGCCGCCGGAGAGCTCGCTCACCCGCTGATCGGGGCCCGAGGCCTTGATCCGGAGCCGGGTCATGAGGCTTCCCACGACGGCGTCCTGCTGGCGGTCCGACACGAACCCGGCCCTTGACAGCGCCGGCAGCGCGGCGAGGACGATGTTGTCGCGCACGGAGAGGCCCGCAACGATGCCCTCGGCCTTGCGGTCCTCCGGGATGAGGGCGATGCCGGCCGCGATCGCGGCGTGGGGGGAGCCGCGGCGAACCGGCGTCCCGTCGATCTCCACCACCCCTTCGTCGAGGGGCTGCGCGCCGTAGATCGCCTTGGCGGTCTCGCTGCGACCCGACCCCAGGAGTCCGGCCAGGCCAACGACCTCGCCGGCTCGAGCCTCGACGGAAACGCCGTGAAGCACGTGGCGGCGGGTAAGGCCGGTGGCGCGGAGGATGGGCTGCGTCGTTTCATCCGCCGGGCGCTCGCGGAAGCGCGTCTGGGCTCGCTCCACGTCGGCCAGGTCGCGGCCGAGCATCCTCGAGACGAGTTCGAGCCTGCTGATGTCCGCGACGGGACCCGTGTGGACCAGGTGGCCGTCGCGAAGGACCGTCACCTGGTCGCAGATCCGGAACACCTCCTCGAGGCGGTGCGAGACGTAGACCACGGCGGCGCCATCGCGGCGCAGCAGGTCCACAACCTCGAGCAGTCGTTCGACCTCGCGTGGTTCGAGCGAGGAGGAGGGCTCGTCCATGATCACTACCCGGTGATCGGCCGAGATGGCTCGGGCGATGGCGACCACCTGCTGCACGCCGAGCCCGAGCTCGCGGAGCGGTCGCCGGACGTCCACGTGGATCCCGTATCGGGCGAGCAGATCGATCGCCTCGCGATGCATCTGGTTGAAATCGATGAGGCCGAGGCGGTTCGTGGGCTCCCGTCCGAGGAAGAGATTGCGGGCCACGCTCAGGAGCGGGACGAGGTTGACTTCCTGGTAGATCGTGCTGATCCCCGCGGCCTGGGCGTCCAGGGGGCGGGCGAAGGTCACAGGCTCGCCGCGATAGAGGATCTGCCCATGGTCCGGCTGGTAGACGCCGGTCAGGACCTTGATCAGGGTGGACTTGCCCGCGCCATTCTCGCCTACGAGGGCGTGGACCTGCCCAGATGACAGGGCGAGCGAAACGTCGTCGAGGGCAACCACCCCGGCGAATCGTTTCGAGATGTTCCGAATGTCCAGGACAACGTCCGCCGCGGTGGC
>JAYVMQ010000161.1:0-5356 GCA_043758855.1 Chloroflexota bacterium | reverse complement strand
CGTCGCGGACCTCTTCCTGCTGCTCCGCGGCCAGCGCACCAAACCGTTCCACGGCCGGCGCCAGCAGGGCGTAGACGACCCCGTGGTCCCCTACCCTCTTGGTCCGGTCGGCGATCAAGGCGCCCGCCGCGCGAGCCTCATCGGCGTCCAGAACCTGCAGGCCCAGCAGCCGGTCGGCCATGTCGTGCAGAAGGTTCGGGTCAGTGGGGACGGCGGATGTGGCCTCGTACCAGGGCCGGAACGAGTCGGTGATATCGTCGGCCTCGTTGCGGAAGTCCAGGACGAACGTGTCGGTCTTGTCGGGATGGATGCGGTTGAGGCGGCTCAGCGTCTGGACGGCGGCCAGGCCCACGAGCACCTTGTCGACGAACATCGTGTGCAGCAGCGGCTGGTCGTAGCCGGTCTGGAACTTCTCGGCCACGATCAGGACGCCGAACTCGGGGCCACCGAACCGCTGAGCCGTCTGCGACTCGGGGAAGCCGTTCATGCCGGACTCGGTGAAGTCGAGGCCGCCATCGTCCACTCGGCCGGAGAAGGCGACGAGGGCCTGCAGGTCCTTGTAGCCGCGCTGGGAGATGTACAGGTCGATGGCCTGCTTGTAGCGCACGGCGTGGAGGCGCGAGCTGGTGACGACCATTGCCTTGCCCTTGCCGGCGATCTTGTGGCGGGTGTGCTCGCGGAAGTGCTCGACGATGATCTCGGCCTTCTGGGCCAGGTTGTGCGGGTGGAGCGAGACAAAGCGGGCGATCGAGCGGCGGGCCAGACGCGTGTCGTATTCGGGGTCGTCGGCGACGGCCTTGCCGACCTTCCAGTAGGTCGCGTAGGTCGTGTAGTTGGCCAGGACGTCGAGGATGAAGCCCTCTTCGATCGCCTGTCGCATCGAATACAGATGGAAGGGCGCCCAGTTGCCTTCGGCGTTCTTCCGGCCGAAAAGCTCGAGCGTTCGAGCCTTCGGGGTGGCGGTGAAGGCGAAGAACGAAAGGTTCGGCTGTCGACCACAGGCGGCAACGGTGGCGGCGAGGGCGTCCTGCGGCCCTACGGGCGCTTCGGTCGACTCGGCCTGTTCGGCGAGCTCCAGCTGCGCCTCCGCGCACGCCGAACCGAGCGCCGCCTTGAGGTCCTTGGCCGCCTCGCCGGTTTGCGATGAATGCGCCTCATCCACGATGACGGCGAACCGCCGCTCGCCGAGGGCCTTGACCTTGTCGAGGATGAACGGGAACTTCTGAAGCGTGGTGATGACGATGCGCGCCTGCTCGCCCGTGAGCGCGGCCGCGAGCTGGCCGCTGTCCTGGTCGATCTTCGCCACGACGCCGGTCGCGTGTTCGAACTGGTAGATCGTTTCCTGCAGCTGCTTGTCCAGGATGACGCGGTCCGTGATGACGACGACTTTGTCGAAGACCGGCCGATCGTCCGCGCCGTGGAGCGACATCAGCCGGTGGGCGAGCCAGGCGATGGTGTTCGACTTACCCGAGCCGGCCGAATGCTGGACGAGGTAGCTCTGGCCGGGGCCTTCCTCTCGGGCGGCCGCTTCCATGCGGCGGACGGCGTCCCACTGGTGGTAGCGCGGGAAGATGGTCGAGCCGTTGCGGAGCTGGGCCGCCTTCGTAGGTCCGTCGCCGGGCTCAACATGGATGAACCGGCCCAGGAGATCCAGCCAGGCGTCGCGCGCCCACACCTGCTCCCACAGGTAGCGCGTGCGATGGCCGTCCGGATCGGGCGGGTTGCCCTTGCCGCCGGCGTTGCCGCGATTGAACGGCAGGAATCGAGTCTTGGGGCCGGCCAGGCTGGTCGTCATCTCGACCAGCTCGGGATCGACCGCGAAATGAACGAGCGACCGCCGGCTCAGGGTGACGTTGGCCGGGTCGCGGTCGGTGCGGTACTGGACCTTGGCGTGCTGGACGGTCTGGTGCGTGAGCGGGTTCTTCAGCTCGGCGGTGGCGACCGGGATGCCGTTGACGAAGAGGCAGAGGTCCAGCGTTTTGGTCGCCGCAGCGTCGTACGGGAGCTGGCGCGTAACGGTGAGGCGGTTGGCGAGGTAGCGTTCCGTCAGTTCGGGCGTGAGGCCGTGGGCTGGCTTGAAGATCGCGAGCCGAACCTCGATGCCGTGGTCGTTGACGCCGTGGCGCAGGACGTCCACGGTCCCGCGCTCATCGATCTGCTTCGCCAGCCGATCGGCGAATTGCTGGCGTGCGCCGTCCGCGCCTCCGTAGACCTGGACGAGTCGCTCCCACGCCTTGGGCTGCGTCTCGGCGATGAACGCGAACAGCTCCGCGGTGTCGAGCCCGCGCGCCCGATCGAAGTCGGCCGCCCACTCCGGCCTGGTCCCCCACTTGCAGACGCGGTAGCCGCCCTGCTCAACGAGGCTTGCGGTGATCGCGTCCTCGAATCCGCGCTCGCTCACCTTCATGCAGTCGGCGCTCCGTATGCCGCGGGTGCTTCGTGCACCGCCGGAGGTTCGGGCAAGAGGCGGAACGAGCGTCCGCCGGGCGACCGGATCGCCCCGAAATGCCGCCGATCGAGCGTGACGACAAGGTCCGTGCCGAGCCGGTCGGCCAGGACGGCGATAGATGCGTCGACCGTGCCGAGCGGGAAATCCGCATAGCGCTCGACGAAATCCGCGATGAGTGGCCAGTCGACGGGCAAGGGCGCGTCAACCTCGAAACCGACCAGGCCCCGGGCAAACGCCGCCTCCGCCGACGGTCCAAGGCGCCGTTCGATGACGTACGCGGCCTCCGCGACGGCGAGCGCCGGGAGAACGAGGTAGAGGTCGCGCCGGCTCAGAACCTCCACGCACCGCGCGTGCTCCGGCTCCGATATGTCCGCCGCGGCAATGAGCGCCGAGGCGTCAACTATGGCCAGCACGGGAGTCCCCTTCGATGTCCTGGGGCCAGTGGTCCCGCAGGTACTCCTCTTCCCGACCGGCGATGCCGGGCAATCCGCTCGCCCCAAGGGAGGCGAACGGAAGGGGGCGCGGGCCTGGCTCGCCGATCCCGAGGCGCGCCTCGATGGCCTCGCGTGCGATCTGAGAGACGGGAACACGTTGACGCGCGGCCTCTCGCTCGAGAGCCGCGGCTAGGTTGTCGGGCAGGCTGATCGTTGTGCGCTTCATACGTGCATACTGCATGCCACCCGCTCGCCCGTCAACCGCCTCGTCACGCGGCAACCCCCGGGATCTCGACCTGGCCGGTCACGGCCGCGGTGATGAGGGCCTGGCGACGTTCCTGGAGCAGCTCCAGTTGACGACTCAGGCACTCCGCAAGGCGCTGTGCATCACCGCTCGCTGCCTGGAGCACGGAAGAGATCGCCTGCTGCTGTTCAAGACTGGGGATGGGAATGTCAATCCCGCGGATGTCCGAGCCTCGAAGCTTCACCATCGACTGGCTGCTGCCTCGTGCGATGGCAGCCAGCTGGCCGCGGACCTCCGATGTGCTAAGGACGAAAGCCAGGTAACGGCCATCCGCCTTGGCGGGAATGTATCGAAGCCGGTAGATGAGGTCGGAGATGAGCAGCCGGCGGGGAGGAGCGTCGGCATGTGCGACATCGCCGACCAGCTCCGGTGTGTTCGCTCGGGTCATCAACAGGTCACCGGGGAGGACTTCGTAGCGCGCGTAGACTCCTGGGTCTTCCGCCATAGTCTTGTGCTCCTTCGCTCGGAAGACACCGCCAGTAATGGCAGAAAGCTTCAGCACGCCCCATTCCGAGTCGCTGTCGCGAAGCCCTTCGCCGGCCACGGGGCTCCATCCTTGTTCGATGGAGCTCAGATAGTGGCCCAGGCGACCGCGTGGGGATGACGAAACCGCACTCGCGACTCCGGCGACGAATCGCTCCGCGACAAGGATGAGTTGCCGGCGACGAGAGTCGACTATGGCGTCGATCCGCGCCGTCTCGGCGTCGAGGTAATCGGCGATGGCGCGTTGCTCGTCCAACCTTGGAACGTGAACGAGCATCCCAGCAACGGAGTCTTGGCGAAGGCCGAACCGCGTCACTCCGGTCGCTGCAACTTCGAACTGCTGCCGTGATGGCGTTGATACCAGCGCCCAACGCAGATAGCGCCCTATGATCGCGGTGGGTCGGGGACGGACTATCGCCAGGTGATAGCCGCACAAGACGCCAGGCAGATCAGCTGTCACCAACGAACTCACGCCGATGTCGTCGGCGGTCTCGGAATCCTTCGTCAGCAGGACGTCATCGGCTCTCAACGTGAAGGCCGCAACTTGCTCTGCAGTGGCCGAGGCATCCATGAACGGCATCTCGTCGACGATCCGTTGGTTGTAGTAGACGTCGGTGTAGTTGCATAGCTTGACGGGGATCTGGCCGTCGAGCGTCTTCTTGTCGACATTGCTATAGCGAATGTCGGCCACGTGCTTCAGAGGAATTCCGGGCCGCATGATCATCCGTGGCCCCGCACGCATATGAGGCCGTCTTGGTAGCCGATCGCCGCTCTGATCTCGGTCAAGCCGGTGTCCCCCGCTCGCGCTGTGCTGACGTCTCTGAAGGATAGCGTCGGTCCAGGCGTCTCATCCCAACACATCGCGCTGATTCGGACCGGGAGCGGTGCGGCAACCGGTACGACTTCAGGTTCAATCCATCCACTGCCATCAAATAGCCATCAAATACGTTTCGTTGCGGTTTGATCCAGACCGGAGAACCATTAGGCGCTGATTGCCCCGCAAGAATGGACTGAGCTCTCGCCCCATCAAATGGCCATCAAATAGCGGTTTCCTCTGGATCTGGCTCTTCATCAGCGGCGCGACCGCCGGCCCACCACGGAACGTACTTCATCAGCTTCTTCGATGTCTCGGGGTCGTAAGGGAGGATCTGGCCCGATTCCACGGCCTCTTTGATGAGGCGGGAGGCTGTGGCGCTGTTCTGCGCAGGGATTCCGAAGCGCTCGCGGAGGGACGTGTTCGTCAGGTACCCGCGAGTGACGTACTTCAGGCAAGCGTGTAGATAACAGGCGCGGATACGGTCCTCGCGGTTCATTGAGGTGAGCGGTTTGTGTGCGTACAAGACCGAACGCGTCGAACCGTCGAGCACCTCGAAGAGTGGCGCGGGAAGCTGGAACAACTCAACCTGTGACACAACCTTGTCGATGCCGCTGCCCCGTTCCTCACAGATCCGGAACCTCCGCATGAGCGAAGCCAGAGCTTCGTTCCGAGACCGAGGAGGCGTATCAACGAACCGCCGCACGTCCACGAGAGGCTCGCCCGGATTGGTGATTTCGATCCTGTCCTGGAAGATCTCAATCATCGGCCCGGCGCCTGTCACGAAGAAGTCCTGGTGGATGAGGGCATTGACCGTCAACTCCCGAACGGCCAACTCGGGGAACATCGGGACGGATCGACGTAACGCCTGC
>JAYVMQ010000160.1:0-17284 GCA_043758855.1 Chloroflexota bacterium | reverse complement strand
CGCATCCTGGGGGCACTAAGGGTTGTGGAGACAAACATGGGGGTCCTGACTCGACCGGAGGCGCACTCGCTTCTCGAAGCGGCGCGACGCGGCGACGGCGATGCCTTCGCGCGAGTCGTCGAGCCGGTCCTGGCAACGGCGCTCGCCGTCGCCTCGGTCGTCACGGGCTCGAAGGCCGACGGGGCGGACGCGGTCCAGGAAGCGCTCGTCGGCGCATGGCGCGGACTTTCGAACCTGCGGGACGCCGATGCGTTCTCGGCCTGGTTCCGCACGCTCGCCGTCCGAGCGGCAGTCAAAATTGCTTCCCGGCAGAAGCGACACCGGCTGGTTGAGATCGGGCTGGATCGCATCGGCGATGCCGCGAATACCTCGAATTCTGGTTCGATCGATCGGGCGCTGCGGCTTCGAACGCTCGACCGGGCGTTCGATCGACTGGACCCGAAGGACCGCTCGATCCTCGCGCTCCGCCATGTTGGTGGCTTCTCGACCAGTGAAATCGCGAGTGCGCTCGCCATCCCCGAAGGCACCGTGAAATCCCGAGTCCATGCGTCGATGCAGCGGCTTCGGGCCGCCTACGATGCGGAGGAGCGACGATGAACGTGCGAGACGCCGCCGAGTTCGACCGCCAGCTGGCAGATCGCCTGCGGGAGCGGGCGCACGTCGAGTCCGAGCAGGTCGACGCGATGGTCGACTTTGCGCGTCGCCTCCCCGCTCGACGGACCCCGGCGCCGCGATTCCGGACTGCGACGGCCCTGGTCCCGATCGCAGTGCTCGCGCTTGCGTTGGGTCTCGTGTGGACCGCATCGATGGGTCCGGCTGCCACCTCGACCGAGCAGCCGGCGATCAGCGCTCCTTCTTCGGCTCCCCCCGCTGTCTCGGCTTCCGCATTGCCGTCGGCATCGGTCGAATCGAATAGCATTCCAAGCCCGATGCCGAGCCTGGACCGAACTCGCTGGGCGGCCGACGCCCGGGTCGAGGCGTGCGGTGGGCTCGACTACCTGGGCACGCGCGTCCTGACGATCGTGGATCTGACGACCGCCAGCGACTACCAGAAGCGGCTGCCGGCGCTCGGTTATCTCGACAACTTCAATACGGCCGACCCCGCCGTGGTCATGGTCTACGACGGCGCCGGCCCGAGTGCTCCGGGCATCGTTCTCGACGGCGGGACGCTCGTGGATCTACAAACGCCGCCGTCGGGCACCTACGACATCTGCGTCGGGACGGCAAAGATCCCCGGCCGCTACCTTCACGTGCCGATCGACTGGCTCCAGCTGCTGGGAGAGAGTCCCGCCCCGGCACTGAACGTGCTGACCGTCCTGCCGAACTTGTTCGCCCTGTACGGTTCCAACCTCGCCTGGGATGGCGCCCGGAGTCGCATCTGGTACGCGTACGTGGGCTGCGGTGAGAAGTCGAGCCTTTACTCCCTGGATCCTCAGACAGGTAAGCTGAGCAGCTGGGAGATTCCGTCGAACACCTTCGGCAACTGCGATCCGCCTCAGGTGGGCCTCGACGCCTCGGGCAACGTGTGGATCATGGAGAACTCGCTGCTCGTGAGGTTCGTGCCCGACACTGCCCGCGTCACGAGCGTGCGCGTCGCACCCGCGACATGGGAGCCCTCACGGACGCAGGTCAACGCCTCGTACCCGACCGCGATGGCGTTCGACGGCGACACGGCGATCGTCGCTCGCTTCAACACGCCGTTCCTGACCCGAGTCACGGCGAACATGCACCTCAGCACGAGTCCCGTACCGGCGGAGGTTGCCGGAGCGGCTGGCCTAGCCGTCTGGGACGGCCGGCTGTATGCGCTTGCGGGCGCGGGCGTGACTGTGGCCCCTTTGAGCGGGCTCGCCCAATCATCACCGGGGCCCGCGGCGACGCCGCCAACGATCGTCATGCACCCGGGCGTCAATCCGCCGCTCACGATCGTCTCAAACGGCGGCGTCATCCTGTGGCAGAGCCTGACCTCCGGCGTCATGGTCGATTCGAGCGGCCGCACCGGATCCGTCGTCACGCCGCCGGTCCCGCCCGTGTATGCGTCGCGCGCGAGCCGTTACACCACCGACTGGGGAACGCGGAACTGGTACGTGATGGGCGACACTCGCCCGGTCATCGTCCAAGCCGACACGTAGCAGCCGGGCAATGGCAAAGAGCCCGACTGTTGGCGAGCAGCTGTCAAGTCGGGCTGTAGGCGGGGGACAGAGCGACCGTCATCTTGTGTGTAGACGGGTTCGCGCTGAAGCCCGATCGGCCGTCGAGAGAGGGATTGCCTCCGGCCGGGCGAGTGAGGTGGTACGCGTCTTGACCTCTATGCAAGTTTCTCTACAATAGTTGCTGTCATGGACAGCATCTCAGCGACCATCCGTACTCGCATCGACAACACGCCAGCTCGCACCTTCTTGCGAGCCGGCGATCTCGCGGCGGAGTCCGATTCCAGAAACGCGGTGGACACTGCCCTGTCTCGGCTCGCCGACGACCCAACCGTCCCGCTCGTTCGGGTCCGCCGCGGCCTGTACTGGCGCAGCTCTGGATCGAAGTTCGGCAAAGACCGGCCGTCTCCTGCGGACATCGTGATCGCCGTCGTCGGCGACCGCGGCGGCATCGGGCCTTCCGGTTGGAGCGCGAGCCGCGACCTCGGCCTGACGAGCCAGCGCCCGGCCATCGAGGAATTCGCGACGATCGGGCCGCCGCCCACAGGCATCAAGGGCGTTCGGTTCCGGCGTCGAAGTAACCCAAAGCGAGCCAACCTGCGCTACTACGAGATCGCGGCCCTCGAGGTGGTCGGAGCCTGGCCCGCGTACGTGGATGGCGATTGGACGGACGTCGTTCACGCTATCAAGAAGCGGATAAGCGACCGCGAGATCCGACCGTCGGTTCTGCTCGATGCAGCCAGGTTCGAGCCCAACCTGACGGCAAAGCGACTCCGGATGTTGATATCGGCCGATTGATGACCGAACTCATCGGATCGGCCGACTTTCCTGGCCTAGTTACTTGAGAGTGATGGGCTAGGGCCGAGGGCGGTCCGCGCGTCGCATCCAATGGTTCCGGGCGTACCTCCCCGAACGGGCCGTTTCGATTATTGCGAATAGTGCTAGGATCCTGGCAGGAGGCACAAGATGCTTGCAGAGCGTCCGATCACCGCAGATGCCGAAGAGCGCCGCGCGCTGAAGATGATTGAGCAAGTCTTCAGTGGTTCGCAGGTGCGCTTGGTTGGCGCCGACGGCAATGTAATAGAGATCCCTGACCCGCTGTACGAAGTTCTTGTCGAGGCGGCCAAGGCGTTGCGCCAGGGCAAGGCGGTCACGATCGTGCCGACCAGCCACGAACTCACGACGCAGCAGGCGGCCGACATCCTGAACGTTTCGCGGCCGCACTTGATTCATCTTCTTGAGCGGTCCGAGATCCCATTCTCGATGGTCGGCACCCATCGCCGGATCCGCTTCGAAGACATCGTGCAGTACCGAGGGAAGCGATCGGCGATGCGCCGCAAGGTCCTTGGGGAACTCACTCCCGAGGCTCAGGACCTAGGCATCTACGACGCCTAATCCGTGTACAGCGCGTCATCGTGACAGCGAATATCCGGCACTTCCCTGGGCCGGATCTTGCCGAGCTTGGGATCATGGTGGAGTCACCGGACGACTTCCTTGTCGATCAGTGGTACCTGAGCGCCCCAGCCGTCGCCGATGCCCTGGTCGTCATGGCCCTGCAGACCAAGAGGCCGGTTCTGTCCCCTGACGATGTCTTGGCGCTGCTGGAACGCTCCGTCCCGTCGTTCGTTCGGATCGTGCGAGGCAGCCCGGAGTGGGTCGAGGCGTCGGCCGGCCTCGAGCACGCCGAAGAGAGTGAGCCGCCGAATTAGGCCTGAGCTTGCGGCGCCCTAAGGTGCGGATGCGACGTGCCAGTGGCGCGCCCTGCGGCTAGCATCACTGTCAGCCGCCACAGCACCCGCACGACGAACGAAAGGCAGGGGCACCAATCTTCGAGCAGGCGTTCAAGAACATCGACGATGTCCTCCACAAGGACGCCGGCTCCTCGAGCGAGCTCGACTACACCGAGCAGACCTCGTGGCTCCTGTTCCTCAAGTACCTCGACGCTCTCGAGCAGGACAAGGCGATGGAGGCCGCGCTCCAAGGCAAGCCGTACGACTTCATCGTGGCGGAGCCGTACCGCTGGGCTATCTGGGCGGCCCCCAAGGGCGCGGACGGCAAGATCGACTACAACGTCGCCAAGACCGGTGATGATCTCCGCGAGTTCGTCGACCAGAAGCTATTCCCGTACCTGCGCGGCTTCACCGAGCGCGCCACAGGGCCGAACAAGATCGAATACAAGATCGGCCAGATCTTCGGCGAGATCAAAAACAAGTTCCAGAGCGGCTACAACCTGCGCGACGTGATCGACATCATCGACGGGCTCAAGTTCCGCTCGCAGACCGAGAAGCACGAGCTCTCGCACCTCTACGAAGCCAAGATCCGCAACATGGGCAACGCCGGGCGAAATGGCGGCGAGTACTACACGCCGCGCCCGCTCATTCGGGCCATGATCAAGGTCGTCGACCCCAAGATCGGTGAGCGGATCTACGACGGCGCGGTCGGTTCGGCCGGCTTCCTGTGCGAGTCGTTCGACTACCTGAGCGCCAAGCCCGATCTCTCGACGAGCGATCTGCGGACGCTCCAGGAGCGCACGTTCTACGGCAAGGAGAAGAAGAGCCTCGCCTACGTGATCGCGATCATGAACATGATCCTTCACGGTATCGATGCTCCCAACGTCTTCCACACGAACACCCTCGCGGAGAACCTCGCGGACATTCAGGAGAAGGACCGCTACGAAGTGGTCCTGGCCAATCCGCCCTTCGGCGGCAAGGAGCGCAAAGAGGTTCAGCAGAACTTCCCGATCAAGACGGGCGAGACCGCGTACCTCTTCCTGCAGCACTTCATCAAGATCGTGAAGGCCGGCGGCCGGGCCGGCATCGTCATCAAGAACACGTTCCTGAGTAACACCGACAACGCCTCGGTCAGCCTGCGCAAGCTCCTCCTCGAGAGCTGCAACCTCCACACCGTGCTCGACCTGCCCAGCGGCGCGTTCCAGGGCGCCGGAGTGAAGACGGTCGTCCTCTTCTTCGAGAAAGGCGCTCCGACCCGGTCGATCTGGTACTACCAGCTCAAGCCCGGCCGAAACATGGGCAAGACGAACCCGCTGAACGACGACGACCTGGCCGAGTTCGTGGAGCTGCAGGAAACGTTGGCCGACTCGCCTAAATCCTGGTCCGTGGACATCGCGACGGTCGACACCGCCACCTTCGACCTGTCGGTCAAGAACCCCGATGGAGGCGCAGAGATTGCGCACCGGAGCCCGCAGGAAATCCTCGACGAGATCGCGGCGCTTGATGCGGAGAGCGCCGAGGTACTGGCCGCTGTCAGAGGCCTGCTGTGATGGCGCAGTGGGAGACCAAGACGCTCGCGAAGGCAGCCCAACTTCGTCCTCCCGTGTCGGAGGCCCGCCGTAAACTCGCCCAGGATGCATCGGTCTCATTCGTCCCGATGGAGGACTTGGGGATCGACGAGAAGTTCTTGAGACCGAAGCAGACGAGACCGCTGCGGGACGTGGCCGGTAGCTATACATATTTCGCGGACGGTGATGTGCTCCTGGCGAAGATCACGCCGTGTTTCGAGAACGGGAAGCTCGGCATAGCAGGAGGCCTCACCAACGGGGTCGGGTTCGGTTCGAGCGAATATGTGGTGCTTCGCCCCGGAGCCGATCTCTCTTCGGCGTGGCTGTACTACTACCTGTCTCGCGAGGCCTTCAGGTTTGAAGGCACAGGTCAGATGGCAGGAGCCGTTGGCCATCGTCGAGTTGCTAAGGACTTCATAGAGAACTACCCAATCCCCGTCCCACCGATCGGAGAGCAGCAGAGGATCGTCGGCATTCTCGACGAGGCGTTCGCAGCCATCGCCACGGCCCGCGCCAACACTGAGCGGAACCTGCGCAACGCCCGCGAGCTAATCGAGGCCGCGACGGAGTCACTCTTTTCTGCGGCCACTCAGGATCAAACCGGGGACTGGACGCTGGCGGAACTCTGCGACCTAATCGTCGACTGCGAGCACAAGACCGCACCCACACAGGACAAAGGCATTCCCTCCATACGCACGCCGAACATCGGTAAGGGGCGGCTGATTCTAGATGACGTCAATCGCGTGTCCGATGAAACCTACGGGGAATGGACCCGTAGAGCGGAGCCGAAGGCAGGCGATCTGATCCTCGCACGAGAAGCTCCGGCCGGAAACGTGGCGGTTATCCCGGACGGCCTGAAGGTATGCCTTGGCCAGCGCACAGTCCTGCTCCGTCCAGACCGGTCGGTCTTTGAACCAGCGTATCTTGCCCACTTGCTATTGCAGCGAGACAGCCAGGGGCGACTTCTCGCTGGCCAACGTGGGGCAACAGTTCAACACGTCAACGTCCAGGACATTAGGGCTTTCAGCGTCTCGGGAGTGCCCTCGTTAGTGGTCCAGCAAGGTGTCGTCCAGAAGATCGATACACTGCTAGAAGCCGGAGACGCACTTGAGTCCCATTTCCAACACAAGCTCGCCGCCCTCGACGCCTTGAAGCAATCCCTCCTTCAGCAAGCCTTCACGGGCGCGCTCTGACGTGAAGCCCCTCAACGAATCCGAGACCCGCGCCGAGCACATCGATCCGGCGCTCAAGGCTGCTGGCTGGGGCGAGGTCGAGGGCAGCCGCATCCACCGTGAGTACCAGATCACACTCGGCCGCCTTCAGGGTGGCGGCAAGCGGTCCAAGCCGGAGATTGCGGATTACGTCCTCCTGTACCGCAACACCAAGCTCGCGGTCATCGAGGCCAAGCGCTGGGACCTCCCGCACACCGAGGGAGTCGCCCAGGCCAAGGAGTACGCGCAGAAGCTCGGGGTCCGGTTCACCTACTCGACCAACGGCCAGAAGGTCTACCAGATCGACATGGCCGACGGCACCGAAGGTGATGCCGCCGGCTTCCCGACGCCCGAGGAGCTGTGGGCACGAACGTTCGCCGAGCAGAACGCCTGGCGGGATCGCTTCGCCGCCGTGCCGCCCGAGACCAAGGGCGGAACCTGGGGCGGTCGCTACTACCAGGACATCGCCATCGGGAACGTGCTCGAAGCAGTCGCCGCCGGCAGGAAGCGCATCCTCCTGACCATGGCCACCGGCACCGGCAAGACCGGGATCGCCGCGCAGACCGCCTGGAAGCTGTTCAAGATCCGCTGGAACCTGAGCGGCGAGCCGACGCGCCAGCCTCGGATCCTCTTCCTGGCCGACCGCAACATCCTCGCCGACCAGGCGTACAACGAGTTCTCCTTCTTCCCCGAAGACGCCCTCGTCCGCATCGACCCCGCGGACATCCGCAAGAAGGGCAAGGTGCCCAAGAACGGCAGTGTCTTCTTCACGATCTTCCAGACCTTCATGAGCGGCGACGGCGAGACGCCGTACTTCGGTGACTACCCGGCGGACTTCTTCGATTTCATCGTCGTGGACGAATGTCATCGCGGCGGCGCGAACGACGAAGGCACCTGGCGCGCGATCCTCGACTACTTCGCTCCGGCCGTTCAGCTCGGCATGACGGCAACGCCCAAGCGCCGCGACAACATCGACACCTACAAGTATTTCGGCGACCCGGTGTACATCTACTCGCTGCGGGAAGGAATCAATGACGGCTTCCTGACGCCGTTCAAGGTGAAGCAGATCTCGACCACGATGGACGAGTACGTCTACACCTCGGACGACACGGTCCTCGAAGGCGCGGTCGACGCCGGCCGGCTGTACGAGGAGCGGGACTTCAACCGGATCATCGAGATCAAGGCCCGCGAGGCTTACCGGGTCAGCCTCTTCATGGGCATGATCGACCAGCGCGAGAAGACCATCGTCTTCTGTTCCACTCAGCTCCACGCCCTGGCGGTCCGCGATCTCATCAACCAGCTGAAGACCAGCCGTGACCCCAACTACTGCGTCCGCGTCACCGCCAACGACGGAGCGCGCGGTGATCAGTACCTGCGGGAGTTCCAGGACAACGAGAAGACCATCCCAACGATCCTGACAACCTCCCAGAAGCTCTCGACCGGCGTGGACGCCCGCAACATCCGCAACATCGTCCTGATGCGCGCGATTGGTTCGATGATCGAGTTCAAGCAGATCATCGGCCGCGGCACCCGGATCTACGACGGCAAGGACTACTTCACGATCTACGACTTCGTGAAGGCCCACCACTTCTTCAGCGATCCCGAGTGGGACGGCGAGCCGGAAGAGGTGACGACGCCGAAGCCCGGTGTTGTCGTCGGGCCATCGCCCGAAGCGGTGGAGTTGGCGGCACGCGAAGCCCCCGAGCCGCCGCCGGCGAAGATCGTCGTGAAGCTCGCCGACGGCAAGGCCCGGACGATACAAAGCATGGTCCAGACGACGTTCTGGGATCCGTCGGGCACGCCGATGACCGCGGCCGAATTCCTCGTGAGCCTCTTTGGTACGTTGCCGGAATTCTTCAAGACCGAAGAGGATCTCCGCGTCATCTGGAGCCTCCCCGACACGCGGAAAGCGCTTCTGGCCGGGCTGGCAGACAAGGGCTTCGGCGCGGACGCGCTGTCAGAGATGCAGCGAGTCATCGACGCGGAGAACAGCGACATCTTCGACGTGCTCGCCTACGTGGCCTTTGCGCTGGATCCGCTGACTCGCGTCAAGAGGGCGTCGGACGCACGAGGCCAGGTCCATCGCCTCTACTCGGACCGGCAGCAGGCATTCATCGACTTCGTTCTCGACCACTACACCAAGGAAGGCGTTGGCGAGCTGGACGGCGACAAGCTCGCGCCGCTGCTGAAGCTTCGCTACAAGAACGCAATCTCCGACGCGCTCGCAGACCTGGGAGACCCAGACCAGATCCGCGGCCTGTTCATCGGCTTCCAGCGATACCTGTACGAGCCCGCCGGGCAACTCGCCTCCCCAGTTGTGTAGGGCCCCGATGTGCATCCGGAGTCGGATCGACAGGTGCAGTCAGCATCGATTGGTCGACTTGGACTGGAGGGGCACAGATGTCAGTGACCGCGATACGGTGGATGACACCCGAGCAGTTTCGGGCAGCCGTTGACGGGTTCGACCTGAGGTATGTCGCTGACTGGGAGGTGTGGCTGTCGGCAAGCCCGAAGGCGCCCCTCCGGCGAACGCGAAGGCGCTGGAAACCTGGATCCTTAAGTCAGGCCATCCACAAAGGGCGGGAGATCGAGGCCGAGCTGGTGCATGAGAGCCGCACGCACGTGGCGACGGATCTCCGGGCTCGATACGTATTGGATCTGCCCGCCGAGTTGATAGGCGGTCACCCGAGACAAGTCAATCGTACGAACCTGGTGACAGAGAATGACCGCGTCCTTAGTCTGGCCGGCGTGCCCGAGTGGAATCGGCACCTCACCGGGGTATTTAGCTTCGCGCGCGGAGATGGGACAGACAGAGGCCATCCCGACGCTGTGGAAGGCTTCGTAGGAAACAACAAGGGCGCGACGCGTGCCGGCCTGCTTATGGCCCTGAACCGGGTCGAAGCTAACGAGAACAATCGCCCATCGAAGTGGCCCGGCGGTCATGCTGGCCAAGCCTCGGCATCCCCGAAGTCACGCGCGATCGAACTCATCTCAGTTGCGAACGAGGGATCGCTCGCGGCAGTCTTCCAGATCGCGGCTTCCTCTCGCGCACGGACCTCGAGATAGAAGCGTTCGACCGCCATCTCGACAACGCCATCTTGGCTGCGTGCAACGCGGGATCGTTCCGCTAGTTCGCGCACGTGATCGACAGTAGCCGGGTTGAGATTGAAGGTTCGTTTCGTCTTCGTAGCCATGGCAGGAGTATCCGGGTCCGTCAAGCGGGTGTCAATAGTGCGTCCGCATAATGAACCCGGATGCGCCACCGCCTTGGTCCGACCCGACCCGCACGGTGGATCCGCACGCGAGCGATCACCAAGTTGTTGCGCTCACCAACCGCCGGCGTCCGTCCTGCTATCGCTGTCCAAGTAAGGCCAGCAGGTCGGTCGGTGTCGTGCCCGGGGTGACTCTGACTCTCGGAACCACGAAGCGATCCGCCCAGGTCTCATAACCCTGAAGCCTTGTTATTGTCGGAGGCGCCGGGCTCGCGCCGGGCTGCGGCGCCGCTGCGGGCGTGCTGACGTACAAAGCCTTCGCGAGGACTGCGATGCGCAGTTCCTGGCACGCGCCGACGGCTGCCACAACCCGCCCGTTTTCGTAGCCGGAGGGATACGCCAGTGACTCGGGCCAGACCCCTGTGACCTGGGCGATGCGGGCCGCGCCCGCCTCTATCTGGTGCTTGAGATCCTCTGCTCCCAATCCGGTCAGGTTGGCGTGATCCATGGTGTGGTCGCCGATCTCGTCGCCCGCGGCCACCAGCGTCTGAAGTTGAGTGGACGACAAGAAGCCGGATTGGTCGATCCGGCTCGCGATCACATAGAACGTCGCCACAAAGTCATGTTTCTGCAGGATGGGCAGAGCATACGTGAAGCCGTCCGACCAGCCGTCGTCGAGCGTGATTACGATGGTCTTGGCCGGGGGCCGTACGTGGGCCTGCAGGTCGTCTGCGAGTGTGGCCATCGTGATCGTATGCCAGCCTGTCGCTGCAAGGGCAGTCAACTGAGCGTCGAAGGTCTGCGGTGGCACGACGAGGCCGACAATCGAGTTGCCGGCTTCGGCAAAGGGCACTATCCGGTGGTACATCAGGACCGGCACATAAAGGGTGAAGGAGCCAGCCTTGGCGCTCGGCGGCGCCTCCACCGGGATTGCGCCCGGGACTGAAGCTGGGTCGCAGCTGCTGATAACTGGGAGGCTGCCGGCCGGGGGCGGCGGCGTTTTGGGCGGTGCGGTGATCTCATAGGTCGGCGACGGACTGGCTGGGGCAGTGCTAGCGGCAATCGTGGCGGCCGGCAAGCTGTGGCTGGGCGACGCAGCCACAGGCGATGGGCTGATGGCGCTCGCGGGGCTCGAGGTGCTGCAGCCAGCGGCAACCAACAACATGGTGACGGCGGCAGCCGCCCAGTCCATCGGGCGACGCCGGCGAGCGACGGTCATGTTCAGGTTCTCCTGGGCCTCAGCCCATTGATGGTCTATTTGGCCAGGCCAGATAGCTGACCTGGCTTCACTCCGCCAACGCTCCGGAAGGACCGGACCGGTGCCACTTATGCAGTCAGACCAGACTAATTGCTGAGCCGCGGCGGGACACCCCGCTTGCAACAACTGGCTGATTATTGCGTACAATTGCGTCATGGTGAAGCGACTTGCAGAAGTAGCTCGGAAAGTCGGCGTCAGCGAGGCCACGGTAAGCCGCGTCCTCAACGAGAAGCCCGGAGTATCCGAACCGACACGCCAAGCGGTGCTTACCGCCCTCGACGTGCTCGGGTATGAACGGCCCACAAAGCTGCGGGGAGAGCGCGCCAGGCTTGTCGGGCTGGTCCTGCCGGAGTTGCAGAACCCGATCTTTCCGGCATTTGCGGAAGTCATGGGTGCGGTCCTCGCGCAGAGGGGCTTCACGCCAGTCTTGTGCACCCAAACGGCAGGCGGGGTCTCGGAAGCCGATTATGTCGATCTCCTGCTGCAGCAACAGGTCTCGGGGATCGTGTTCGTAGGCGGCCTGTACGCGCAGGCCGACGCACCTCACGAGCACTACGCGCGCTTGGCCGCGCGGCACATACCCACGGTTCTTGTCAACGCATCATTCGGGGACCTGGGCTTTCCATGCGTGTCGTGCGACGACTCAGTGGCCATGGAACAGGCCATGGGCCACCTGATCTCGCTCGGTCACACCCGTCTGGGGGTCCTAATCGGCCCTCCCGACCACGTGCCGTCCCGGCGCAAGCTCGCCGCCGCTCGTGTCGTTGCCGCCAAAGCAGGTGTTTCGCTCGACCCCGAGCAAATAGTGCACTCCTTCTACTCGCTCGAAGGCGCCCAAGCCTCGGCGATGCGGTTGATCGAGGCGGGTGTCTCGGGGATCGTGTGCGCCAGTGACCCGATGGCCCTGGGTGCCATTCGCGCTGCCAGACGAGCCAACCTAAATGTGCCCCGAGATGTCTCGATCATCGGCTTCGACGACTCGGCCTTGATGACATGCACAGACCCGCCGCTTACCACAGTGCGTCAGCCAATCGACCCAATGTGCCGAACGGTCATCGAGCTTCTCATCAGCCAGATCGCCGGCACAGCTTTTTCTCACGATGAGTTGCTCTTCGAGCCGGAACTGGTCGTGCGGGGCTCGACGGCTCCTCCCGCCTCGTCGCGCTAGAGCTCGGCGCCGCCTGAGCCGGAGATCTATCCGCGCATTTGGGGCGAAAGCCTTGTCCCAGGCCGCCACCTGGATCGCGTTGCCTGGCTGCCGCTCCGGCCATCGCATCGTCCGGCGTGTCCGGATCATCCGCGGCGACTCCCTATCCGCCCCGCAGTTGGTCTCAGTTGCGCGTGGAGTCAACTACTTGCAGGGACCGATCGGACCACGTACCTTACGGAAAGTTCTTCTGTCAAGATATTGCGTTGGATTATCAGATAGTGTACTTTTTGCGCGCGGCCGCAGAACGTCCGCCCGGCTAGACACCGGCCGCCCAACCGGAGCGGAGCTCAAGTGACAGACGCGGTCCACGCAGGCCCAGCAATTAGGCGCGGCGCTGCCGGCCCGGACGACCAGTGGTGGCGTCGCGCCGTGATCTACCAGCTCTACGTCCGAAGCTTCGCCGACGGAAATGGCGATGGCATCGGTGACCTGGCTGGTGTGCGGACGCGACTGCAGTACCTGGCGGACCTGGGAGTCGACGCTATTTGGTTCACTCCCTGGTACCTGTCGCCGCTGGCCGATGGCGGATACGACGTCGCCGACTACCGAGCCATCGACCCCGCCTTTGGGTCGCTCGGAGAGGCAGAGCGGCTGATCGCGGAGGCCCGCGACTTCGGCATCCGAACCATCGTCGACATCGTTCCGAACCACGTTTCGGACCAGCACGCCTGGTTCCAGGCGGCGCTTGCGTCAGGGCCTGGGTCGCCCGAACGGGCGAGGTTCTGGTTCCGACCCGGCCGTGGCAAAGACGGCAACGAGATGCCCAACGGGTGGGTATCCAACTTCTCGGGCCCGGCCTGGACGCGGACACAGAACCGGGACGGCACTCCAGGCGAGTGGTATCTGCACCTCTTCTCGGCCCATCAGCCCGACCTGAACTGGAGCCACCCCGACGTTCGGGCCGAACACGAGGCAGTGCTGCGCTTCTGGCTCGACCGCGGCGTCGCCGGCGTCCGGATCGACTCCGCAATGCTGCTCATGAAGGACCCGGCCCTGCCCGAGATCCCCGCGGCGCCCGGCCCGGGAGAGCATCCGAACACTGACCGCGACGAACTGCATGAGGTCTACCGCCGCTGGCGCGTCCTGGCGGATTCCTATTCCGACTCCCGAATTCTGGTCGGTGAGATCTGGCTTCCGGACATCGATCGCTTTACCAACTATCTCCGGCCTGACGAGCTCCACACGGCCTTCAACTTCGACTTCCTGGCTCGGCCGTGGGATGCGGCGAGCCTGAGGGACTCGATCGACAGCACTCTGGCCGCCCATGCGCCGGTAGGCGCTCCCGCCACCTGGGTCCTGTCCAACCATGACGTGACTCGACCCGTGACGCGCTATGGCCAGGCGGATTCCTCGTTTGCCTTCGCGACCCGACGCGCCGGAGTTCCGTCGAACATCGAGCTGGGTCGGAGACGAGCACGGGCCGCGGCGTTGCTGGCCGCCGCCCTACCCGGCTCCCTATACATTTACCAGGGCGAAGAGCTCGGCCTCGAAGAGGTCCAGGACTTGCCACCCGATCAGCTGCAGGACCCCATGTACCTGCGCTCCGGCGGCACGGACCCGGGTAGGGACGGTTGTCGAGTTCCACTGCCCTGGGCCGGGACCGGCTCGCCCTTTGGCTTCAGCCCTGACGGCGCCGTGGGCGACCCCTGGTTGCCGCAGCCGAACCACTGGGCGGAACTCACCGTAGAAGCCCAGCAGCGAACCCCCCACTCCATGCTCAGCCTGTATCGAACGATGCTGCGAATCCGGCGGAGCGATCCGGATCTCGGTGACGGTCACCTTCAGTGGCTGCCCTCGGCGGGCGACGTGCTGGCCTTTGCAAGGGGCGAGAGGTTCATCTGCATCACCAACTTCTCCCGTGTCCCGATCGAATTGCCATCCGGTTGCCTCCTCCTCCTCGCCAGTGCTGACGCGTCCGACGGTTTCCTGCGGTCGGATGCCTCAGCCTGGTTACGCCCACAACGATCCCCGACCTACGACGGCGCCCTCCAGAGCCCGACCGAGGGAGGAGAATGAGGATGGAGTGATAGTCCAAGTAGCGCTTTCTGTGGGGGATTCACAGGTCAGTCAACAAACGTCAAATCGAGCTAACACCCAAGAGTGAGTGAGGACATGACAGCCAAACCCAACCGCAGGTTCAAGACGCTGGTGATGGCCGCAATGGCCATCGGCATGGTCAGTGCCTGCAGCTCCGCAACCACTACAGTCAATCCCACGAATACCCCCGGCAGCAGCGCCGCCCCGATCAGTGTCCCCAGCGTGGGCGTCGCCCACAAGCCGGTGACAATCTCCGTCGGCGCGCTGCGGCCAGGCGCCACTCAGGAAGCGGTCGACGCCCTGAATCTCCAGATCACCGAATTCACTAACAAGTACCCGTGGATCACCGTCGAGTCCCAGGAGTACAACTGGACTGCCCCAACGTTCACGGCCCAGCTCGCCGGCGGCACGCTGCCGACCGTGTTCAATATCCCCTTCACCGATGGCAAGGGTCTGATCGCGCAGCACCAGATCGTCAACATCGACGCCCGTGTCCGCGCCCTGCCGTATGCCGACAAGTTCAACAAGAACGTGCTCGTCAACGGCCAGGACAAAGACGGCAAGATCTGGGCCGTGCCTTATGCCGCGTACGGCATGTCGTTGACCTACAACCGCACCCTGTTCAAGGCCGCTGGCCTCGATCCTGACAAGCCGCCCACGACTTGGGACGAAGTCAAGGCCGACGCCAAGATCATCGCCACCAAGACCAAGGCCGCCGGCTTCGCCCAAATGGCCACGCAGAACACCGGCGGCTGGCAGCTGACCACCCTGACCTACTCGCTGGGTGGGCGCCTGGAGTCCGTAGACCCCAAGACCAACAAGGTCACCGCGACGCTGAACAATGCGCAAACCAAGGCCGCCCTCGCATACCTCCACGGCCTGCGCTGGGACGACAACTCGATGGGCGCCACGTTCGACTACAACTGGGGCACCATCAACGCCGACTTCGCCGCCGGCCAGATCGGCATGTTCACGGGTGGCTCTGACCTCTACACCGCCATGGTGCAGAACAACGCCCTCAAGGCCGATGACTACGGAGTCACCGTCATCCCGCTCGCCTCTGACCCCAACGCGGGCGTCCTCGGCGGCGGAAACCTCGCGGCCGTCAACGTCCTGACCACCGAAGCTCAGCGTGACGCGGCCGTCACGTGGATCGACTTCTACTACATTGGCAAGCTCATCACCCAGGACGGCGCTGTGGCTGACGCCGCGGCCCTCAAGGCCAACAACCAGCCAGTCGGCGTCCCGGCCCTGCCGGTCTTCGACAAGGCGACCTACGATCAGTCGCAGACCTGGATCAAGGACTACATCAACGTCCCCACGGCCCAGATGACCCCGTTCACCAGCAAGATCTTCACCCAGCCGGTGCTCACTGAGCCTCTCTTCAACACCCAGGATGTCTACGCGGCCCTTGACCCGGTCGTTCAGGCGGTCCTGACCAAGAAGGACGCAGACATCAACGCGCTGCTCGACGCAGCCAACGTCAAGGCTCAGAAGATCATCGACACCCCCGCCCACTAGTCCGCATCCTCCGATGGGGGCCCGAAGGTCGCGGGCCCCCATCGAAACCCCAGTCCGACCGACAACCATCAACACTTCAGAGCGTGGCGTGGGACGCGCAGAAAGGCAGAAGTAGAAGGCATGAGCGTTCGGGCTGAACCGGCAGTCGCAGCGAGCGGTGTGCGCAAGCGCCGTGGTCCGCTGACCTGGGTCAGCAGAGACGGACTCAGCAGGCTGATCTTTCTACTGCCGTTGCTACTAATCTTCGGGACATTTTCCTGGTTCCCGATCCTCCGCTCGTTCGCCATGGCCGTCCAATACACCAACCTGGTGTCACCGCCCACGTTCGTGGGTCTGGACAACTTCGCGACCGTGCTGGCAGACCCGCTCTTTGGCACGTCCGTCGCCAACACGGCCTACTTCGCCCTGCTGGCGCTGATCATCGGCTACCCGATCCCGCTCGTGCTGGCGGTGATTGTGAGCGAGACGCGTCGCTTCAAGGGCCTGTACAGCGCCCTCGCCTATCTGCCCGTGGTCGTTCCGCCCGTCGTTGCCGTCCTCCTATGGAAGGTCTTCTATAAGGGTGGGGACAACGGAGCCTTCAACTCTATCCTTGGCGCCGTCGGGCTTGGACCGATCCAATGGCTTGGGGACGCCGCAATGGCGATGCCATCGGTCGTGGTAGAGGCAACCTGGGCTGCCTTCGGTGGAACCGTGATCATCTACCTCGCGGCGCTTCTCAGCGTCCCGCCGGAGCTCTACGACGCGGCCGAGGTCGATGGGGCCTCGATCTGGCAGAAGATCCGATACGTGACTCTGCCGCACCTTCGCGGGATTCTCTTTATCACTCTGATCCTTCAGCTGATCGCGACGGCCCAGGTCTTCACTGAGCCCTTCCTGCTCACGTCGGGAGGCCCGGCCAACGCGACGACGACTGTTCTGCTTCTGATCTACCAGTACGCCTTCGGGAGCAGTCTCGGCGGCCACTTCGGTGAGGCAGCCGCGCTGAGCTTGATGCTGGCGGCGTTCCTCGGCGTATTCACCGCGGTGTACTTCTGGCTCACCCGGTCGTGGAGCACCGAATCATGAAGTTGCCACTTTCATTCCATCGCGGTCCAAAGAACGCTGGGCCGGCCCAACGCGGCATCGTTTCGCTGGCGGATTGGCGTAGCCGGAGGTTCCGCTGGACCCTCTCGACAGTCCACACTCTGACGCTGGTCGCGCTCATCATCATTGGACTGGGCCCGATTCTGTGGCTGGCCAAGGCGGCCATCACGCCGACCCAGGACACGCTGCGACAGCCGCTGGCGCTGTGGCCCAACGGCTTCGACCTGACCCTTCTGACCCGGGCTTTCACCCAGATCCACATTGAACGCTACTTCATGAACACGGTCTGGATCGCGGCGGGATC
>JAYVMQ010000159.1:0-6542 GCA_043758855.1 Chloroflexota bacterium | reverse complement strand
GGTTCGGGCGCCATGGCTCGGGTCATCACCTGGCCCGCGGCCTGCTAGCGCTTGACCGAGGCAAACGCCTCAGCCTGTGCCGCAAACAACTTCTCGAGTCCGCCGGCTGCCAAGTCCAGCATCCGATCAACGTCCGCTCGATCGAACGGCTTGCCCTCTGCCGTGCCCTGCAGCTCTACATACTTGCCGGCGTCCGTGGTCACGACGTTGAAGTCCACTTCTGCCTTGGAGTCTTCGGAGTAGTCGAGGTCCAGGCATGTCACGCCGTTCACGATGCCGACGCTCACGGCAGCTACGCGACCGATCAGGCAGCGCTCCATGCCGTAGGTTCGCATGGCGACGGCCATGGCCACCCAGCCGCCCGTGATCGATGCGGTGCGGGTTCCGCCGTCGGCGTTGAGTACGTCACAGTCGATCGTGATCGAGCGCTCGCCCAGCTTGGCCATGTCCACGACGCCTCGCAGCGACCGACCGACCAGCCGCTGGATCTCGTACGTCCGCCCGCCGACCTTGCCCTTAGCGGCCTCGCGGATGTTCCGCTCGCTGGTGGCGCGGGGCAGCATGCTGTATTCGGCCGTGACCCAGCCTGTGCCCTTGCCGCGCAGATGGGGTGGAACCTTGTCCTCGATCGTGGCTGCGCACAGCACCTCGGTTCCGCCAACCTTGATCAGGCACGAACCTTCGGCCCACTTCTGAACTCCGAGAGTGAGGCTGAGCGGTCGCAGGTCGTCCGGCATGCGGCCGTCAGACCGCTGTAGCGATCGAGCTCCGATGGTCATCTCTTGGACTCCTCGTGCGCTGCGGTCGGGTGGCCCCCGGCCTCGGCGCGCGCCTCAGCCTTTGCAGCATCCCACAACTCGTCGAGTTCGGTGAAACTCATGTCCCGGAGTTCAACTCCTCGCTCGCGGGCCATTCGCTCGACGCGGCGGAATCGGCCGCGGAACTTCTCGCCCGCAGCTCGGAGCGCGCCCTCGGCCTCCACGCCGTGGCGTCGGGCCAGGTTGGTCACGACGAGCAACAGGTCACCGACCTCCTCGCGCCTCTCCGAGTCAGTGGTGGCCGCGGCCAGCTCGGCGAGCTCCTCATGGACCTTGTCGAGGATGTCGACAATCTCCGGCCAGTCATAGCCCAGGTTGGCCGCCCGCTCCTGCATCTCCTGCATCGCGGCGAGAGCCGGCATCGATTTGGAGATGCCATCGAGGGCGCTGCGGACCTCGGCTGCCTCGCCGGACGATCCCAGGGCGGTGGCTGCTTCCTCGCGCTCGGCTCGCTTGATCTGCTCCCACTGCCGATTGACGTCGCCCGCCGTGGAGACGCGGGCATCGCCAAAGACGTGAGGGTGGCGGCGGACGATCTTGCGACTGATCGCCTCCTCAACGTCTGTCATGTCGAAGACGCCGGCCTCGGCGGCCAGTTGGGCGTGGAGCACGATCTGGAGGTATAGATCGCCCAGCTCGCCGGCCAGCTCCGGAGTGGCCCCGCCGTCGAGAATGTCGTAGACCTCATACGCTTCCTCGAGCAGGCTCTTCTTGAGCGATTGATGGGTCTGTTCACGGTCCCACGGGCAGCCGTCCGGCTGGCGCAATCGAGCCGCGATCCAGGGCAAAGACCAGGGGCTTGCGGTTGCGCGCTCAGGCGCCACAGGCGCGAGGTAAAGAGTTCCGGCCAGAGCCGCATTATCCAGCTCGCCAACGGTAGTGGCGTCGGCCAGGCCGATGCGCCCGACGACATGGTCGTTTGGGTAGAGGCGCCGCAGGATGGCCAGCGCGCCACCGTTGGCCCGCGCATGCCGGCCCGGGAGGGGCGACTGCCCGGCCGAAGTCGGTTCAGGAATGTGTAGAGCGGTCAGCGGAACCAGGAGCAGCGGCCGTGATGGCTCGATTGGTGTTTCTGCCAGCCGATCGGCCGTGGCAATCTGCAGCCCGGCCGCTGGGTCGAGCCCCCAGCGGATTCGAGCCTCAGTGACGAACGCGTCGAGCACCAGTCCCGCGCGGCTAAGGAGTCGGCGAATGCGGGGCCATGGCAGCCAGGCCGGGGGCGTCGGTCCAGACGAGGGCCGTGCCCTGGAGATCCGCCAGCCAACGCTGGTAGACGAGCTTCTTAAGCCTTGCCTGGGTGTCCGGATCGGCGACACGGGTCTGCTCCTCCAGGACCTTAAAGACCCAGTACCCGCTATTCGAGACCATGCGGCTGACGCCGCCTATGGGCGTCTGCCAGACCGCAGCTTCCTGGTCGGTCGTGAGCATGTACTTCGTGACCCAACCCATATCGCCGCCCTTGGCTGCGTCGGCTGCGTCGCTGATTTGCTTGGCCTCCGCGGCGAAGTCCACGCCGGAGTTGATCAACAGCTGGGCGTTGGCGATTCGCTGCTCCGGCGCCGGGCGTCGGCTCTCGAACTGAACTACGACATATCCCTTTGACGGCTCCTGGATCGGATCGAGGAGCGCCCCGGCCACAAGGCCATCCTTGTAGAGCGCCGTGGCCACGTTGGTCATGCCAAGCCCTTGGCTACCAGATGCGGTTTGGGCAGCGAACCATGAGTTCGTGATCCAGGGCACCTCGCCGCTGCGGGTGTTGACCATCTGGTCGTCGTTCACCTTTGTATCGACGGCCATGCTCGCGAATTTGCTCGGGTCACTGCGGAGGGTGGCGGCTGCCGCATCGGCGCGCTTCTTGGCATCGTCCCACGACGGGTCGGTCGTCGGGACCGTCGAGGCGTTCGCCTCGCTGTGGGCTGGGGAGAAGACGAGCAGCCGGAACTTGACCTCATCGCCATCGCCCGGAGCGCTGCCGCCAGGCGAGATCGCGATCTCGAGAACGTGGCGCTGATTGGTCGGGCCGCTGACGTACTGGGCCTCGATCTTGTTCTGGACGGCCTTGGAAAGGGCCGCCGCCCGGGCATAGGCCCGATACGTGTCACCGTGGCCCACCGACTTTTCCCAATCCGCATCCACGAACTTGGGCACGATGCTCGTGACCGTGGCGAAGCGGAAGATGCCGTCGGAGCCCTTGATGACGGCGGTGATGTCGTTGACCTTGCCCAGAGCGAAGACGGCGTCGACCATCTCGGGGTCGAGGTTCAGCGAGTCCTTGCTGACAAGCCCCAGGTCGCCGAGACTGCCGCCGTTGGCGACGGCGTCCTGGCCCGACTCCGTGGCGACGTCTGACCATTGTTTGCCAGCCTTCAACTCGCCCAGAAGCGTCTGAGCCCTGGTCTGGGCAGCGAGCAAGTCCGAAGGGGTGGGCGAAGTGGCAGGCGGCGTGGGATCTGGCTGAATGCCGATGACCATTACGTGGCGCAGGTCCGGGATCGTGGCCTCAACCTGGATCTGGTCGTTCACCTGAGGGTCGGTTACGGAGACGTTGTTTTTCGCCGCGTACTGACGGAGCGTGGCCTCGCGCTCCAGCTGAGTCAGGGCATTGCTTTGGATTGTCGTCGGATCCTGGCCGGTCGTGGGTCCGTTGGCAAGGGACTGAAACTCGGCCGACGTGATCTTGCCCTGGTTCCTCAGGGTGGTTAGGTCGTCGACTTGGCGCTTGTATAGAGACACGTTCATCGCGGCCCGCTCGCGAACCGTGTCCTTGCTGATAACTTCGCCATTGACGGCCGCAATCGGGGCCCAGTGGTCCGCGTAGTAACCGGCTACAACGACGCCTCCCATAAGCGACAGCGCCGAGGCGATAGCCAGCGAGAATGTGAGCGTGATGTAGATCGATCGACGGCTGTCGTCGCGTCGGGCTCGGCGCCTTGTGGGTTTTGCGAGCGGTCGGGAGCGGAAGGTCATCTGGGCGTCCTGGTTGCGAGAGAGGCCTGACTATATGTGCCTAGTAATGGAGCCGTATGCTACCGCATTCCGCTTCCTGAAACGGAAGAGCAGCGGGCTGGGCTGCCGATCCGCGCGCTCGATGCGGCCCCTCGCAGGGCTATTTGGCCTCGGTCTGGGCTGGCTCCTTGCGATGTGATCCGGCCGTGAGCCGATCTACGACCTCACGAAACGCCTCGCCCTGATGTGTCCAGCTCAACTCGTCCAGACGCAGCCGAGTTCGTTGGACGCGGGCCGTGCGTTCGGGAGCATCGTCGACGAGCCGCAGAATGGTCTCAGCAAGCGACTCGGGATCGCCCGATTCGTAGATGGACAGAGTGTCCGGCGCGAAGTAGCGCTCAACCGTGGGTAAGCGCGACGCAACGATAGGCTTGTCCATGGCCGCGCCCTCCAACACCTTCGTTGAGAGGCTCATGCCGGTGAACGGGTCGAGCCGCGTTGGCGCCACGGAGATGTCACCCTGGGCCACGGCGCGCGGCACATCCTCGATGGGGATGCGGCCTCCGAAACTGACTCGCTCGGCGATGCCGAGCTCGGCGGACAGAGCCTCGAGTGCGGGACGGGTATCGCCCCGGCCGTAGAAGGTGGCCATAACCGGCAGGCTCGGCCGGCTGCGAGCCATCGACGCGATCGCTCGCACGACCACGTCCAACTCGTAGGTTGGTGTCAGGGCGCCGGTGTACACGATGCGCAAAACCCCGTCGGCCATGAACGTTCGCCGGGGGTGAGCTGTCGGGTCGAAGAGGTCCAGGTTCGGGCTGTTGAGAACGACAGTCAGACGGTCGGGCTTGACGCCCATTCCTAGCAGTCGTTCGGCCAGCGGCTCGTTGACGGTCAGAACTTCGTTGGCCAGCCGGATGGAGACCTTCTCCTGCAGGCGCAGCAGCCCGAAGCTAATCGGATTGGCGGCCTTTGGAAAACGACTGCGGAAGAACTCCGGCATGGCCTCGTGGAGGTCGAGTAGCACCGGAACCCCCGCCAATTTCATCGGCAGGGCCGCGAAGACCAGGTAGTCCGGCAGAGAGTGGACTTCGACGAGGGCGTATCGGCGGCGGCGGTGAGCCTGTGTTGATGCCCATAATGCCCGAACGAGGAAGGCACCGTACTCGGCCAGATAGACGGGCAGACCGGCACCCTGGTGCCGGCCCACGGGTAGGCGATGCAGATTGACGCCGTTGACTACCCCAGTCGGGTCCTCGTCCGGCCGTCGCAGGCCGAACACGTCCACTTCCCAGCCGGCCGCTACGAGCGTCTCCGCCTCGCGCCGCACGCGAGCATCCTCCTCGTAGTAAGCGTGGACGATCATGCACACGGGCCGGCGCGGCGCGGGTTTGGTCACTGATGGCCCCCGGTGTCGGTCAGTGTCAAGACAGCGGCGATGCGGTCCGCGGCGCCCGATCCTGTCAGCTGCAGGTTGGCAGCACGAGTGACGGCCTGCTCCACGCCTCGAGCCAGGGGAGCGCGCAGGGCGATCTCGCGCAGGGCGGCCTCGCGGTCCAAGCCGATGAGAACGGCCGAGCTGGCGACGCTACCGACTATCTCAACCCATTCGGTCGTCGTCCGGAGGACAAGGCATGGAACGCCCAGCCAGGCCGACTCGCGCTGAACGCCGCCCGAGTCGGTGAGCACCGCGGCGGCGTGGAGTTGCAGCGCGAGAGATGATCGATAGCCCTGCGGCTCGATGACGGCCACTCCCTCTGGGAGTGCTACGCCGGCGGCGTGAACTGCTGCGCGGGTTCCGGGGTGGAGCGCTAAGACAACGGGTCGATCGGGCGCCGCAACGGCACCGAGCAGAGCCGACCACCTGGCAATCGCTTGCGGCGTGCGGTTCTCGGCCCGATGGACCGTCGCGAATAGAAAGTGGCCGGGCGCCAGTGGCACCCCCAACCGCTCGGCGAGGGGGCCCAGGACGGCCGGATCGCGAATCTCTTCGGAGACCCGGGCCGCCAGGTCGAGCATCAGATCGCCGACTTCCGCAACGCCCGCGGTGATGCCCTCGGAGGCCAGGTTGGCGACCGCGGCCGGCGTGGGGGCGAAGAGCCAGGTGGACAGGTGATCGGCAACGATTCGGTTCAGCTCTTCAGGCATGCGCCGGTCAAAGCTTCGCAAGCCGGCCTCCACGTGGGCCACGGGAATGCCCAGCTTGGCTGCCGCCAGGGTTCCGGCCAGAGTGGAGTTAGTGTCGCCGTAGACCAGCACCGCGTCGGGTTTCTCGGCCGTGAGTAGTGGCTCGAGGGCGATCAGCATGCGGCCGGTCTGGTCGCCATGTCCTCCGCCGCCGAGCCCAAGGGAATGGTCTGGCGGCGCGAGACCAAGCTCATCAAAGAAACTGCCGGCCAGGGCCGCGTCGTAATGCTGGCCGGTATCCACGAAGATCTCTTCGCAGGCGCGGCGCAGGACGGGCTGTAGCGCGGCGGCCTTTATCAGTTGCGGTCGTGTGCCGACGACACTAACTATTCGCATCGCCGGCCGCCGCCTACCTACCAGCCGGGGAGTTGCCCGGGCGGCGGCGCGTGGCGTGCTGGACGCCGATCCCGGAATATCGGATGTTCTCCGGCAGATCGATCTCGCGCAAACTGTTGCGCCCGTCGAGGATGACCTCGAGCGCCGGGAAGAGCGAGAAGTCGAGCCGCTCCCAAAGCTTGTCCGCGGTCTGAGTGACGATTGCGCGGAAGGACGCAGGCTGGCCCCACTCGTATGGCGTCGCGCAGCAGCGTT
>JAYVMQ010000158.1:0-16305 GCA_043758855.1 Chloroflexota bacterium | reverse complement strand
GAGCGGCTTCCAGTATGTGGTTCTGGGCGAGCAGTTCCGCGGCAGTCTGTCCGATCCGCTGGGCGACCTGGGCACGAAGATGGGCCACGTGATGGGCCTCATGATCGGCTGGATCGGGCCGCTGGTCGTTCTCGCCGCTGTCGGACTTGGCACAAGCCTGGTCCGAAGGCCGCGCTACATCCTGCTGAGCGGCCTCTCTCTCGCGGCCTCGAGTGTCTTCGCCGCCTCGTACGCAAATGCGGACATCGAGCGCTACTACCTGGTGCCGCTGCTGGTGGTCCTGACCTGGGCCGCTTTGGGCGCCGCCGATGTGATCACCCTCGCCGCCTGGGCCGTGAATGGGGTCCGCGAACGCTTCCTGGGCACCTCCACCGCCGAAGAGGCCGTCACGGCCGCTCCTGCCGACGAGCCGACGCCTGCCCTAGATACGCCCTCCAGAGTTCGACGCCGAGATGACGACCGGACTGCCTGGCTCGTCCTGGCCGGTGAGATCGTGGTCGCCGCGGCTCTCGTTTTGCCCGTCGTCGCTATCGTGCCTCAACGCCAGAAACCGGAGGGCGCCCTGAACCCGGGAGGCGTCAGTGAGGCCTACAAGACCGGCGACGCGGTTTGGCTGCGTGCCGTGCTGGCACCTGCCGCCAAGGGCGGCTTGCCCGAAAACTCGGTCATCGTGAGTTGGTGGAGCACTTCCACTACGCTCTGGTACGGCCAGAGAGTCCTCGGCTTGAGGCCGGACATCTACATCGTCGACGATCGTACGCGCCTGGACGACAATCTGGGTGAGGTTCAGGATGTCTTCAAGAAGTTTCTGGGTAATAGGCCGGTCTTCACGATCAGGTTGAACGACGGCGTCGACGGCATGAAAGCATTGAACACCGAATTTGACATTCAGCCGTACATCCTTGGCGACGGCTCGACCATCAGTCACGTAGTCGGTCGGAAGGGAAGCTAATGAGCGCAGGCGCGGATCCGGTTAGAGCAGACGAGGCGCCGCCCGTTAGTGCGTCTCAGGCGCTGGCCACGGCGTCGCCGGCAGTGGGTTCGGGATCAATCGCTGTGCGCGTCGCTGAATTGTCGTTCTTCTTCCCGGCCCATAACGAAGAGGCCAACCTCGAGGCCCTCGTGGAGGAGGCGCTCGGCGCGCTGCCCGCCCTGGCCGAGAAGTTCGAGATCATCGCCGTCAACGACGGCTCGCGCGACCGGACCGCAGCCATTGCCGATGAGTTGGCCCGGAAGCACCCCGACGTATTCCGAGTCGTGCATCACCCCACGAATCTCGGCTACGGAGCCGCCCTCTGCTCCGGATTCCACGCCGCCCGCTACGAGCTCATCGCCTTCATCGATGGCGACCGCCAGTTTAAGGTGGCCGACGTGGGTCAACTGATCGAGCGCATGGCTGGGGCCGACTCCCCGGACGTGGTGGTCGGCTTCCGCCTCAAGCGAGCCGATCCGCCCATTCGGCGCTGGTACGCCCGCGTGTATCGCCTCTCGAACCGGATCGTCTTCGGAGTCCGAGTTCGCGATATCGACTGTGCCTGCAAGCTCTTCAAGCGTGACTCACTGACCCCGATCCGCGTTTCGTCGGGCGGAGCCTTTTTCACGGCTGAACTGCTGATCAAACTCCGCTTTGAGGGACGCAGGCTGGCGGAGGTCGGTATACCGCACTACCCGCGCACGGCCGGTTCGCCGACCGGTGCCAAGCCCTCGGTCGTCTTCCGGGCTGTCCGCGACTTCTGGGCGCTGCGGTTCCGGCTGTGGTTCGGACGGGGCGAAGGGATGCGACGAGGCGAACCGATCCTCGGTTAGGACCACGCGGCTGCGGCTGGCAACCGGCCGCGGCTACGGCCCGGCCCGGCCCGGTTACTGGCGGGGCGGTTGGCCCGCCCCAGGGCCTTCGCGATGCTCTTCGTCCAGGTCCAGGCCGAGCGAGTTGACGAACTCGCGGAAGACCTCAAGGCGCTCGTCGACCTGAGAATCGGGCTCGACGCCGGCGCGGTCCAGGACTTCGATGGAGGCGTATATCCGCACGCCCGTCCGGACCGCCAGGGCCAGTGCATCCGAAGGCCGGGCATCGATTGCGTAAGTCTGGCCATCTCGCTCTAGTTCCAAAGTGGCGTGGAACGTCTCCTCGGTCAGGCTGGAGACGATGACCCGACGCAACTCCACGCCCAGTATTCCAAGAGTCGTGGCGAAGAGGTCGTGGGTCAGCGGCCGCTCGGGCGTTACGCCCTGCAGACGCGCGGCGATCGCGTTCGCCTCCCACGGGCCAATCCAGATCGGCAGGTAGCGCTGCCTGTCCGTCTGTTTGAGCAGGACGACGTGCTGACTCGAGAGCATATGGACTCGAACGCTCTCGACAACGACTTCGGCGAGCGATTCTGGCATGGCCCGATTATCCCACTCTGGGCGCCGTGGGGCGGCCAATGCGTTAGCCGACGCACACACATGCGCCCAGCTACTTGGGGGTCGCGCTCGGCCGGGACGACGGAGGGCTGGATTTGGTCGGTCCGGACTGCGACGAACTGGGATTGGCGCTGGGCGAGGACGATGCGCCCGCCGTCGTTCCGGACGGGCCCAGGTAGGCGCGCATGAGATTACTGCCCTCAGTCCAGTAGAGAGTGGGAGAGGCAGTGCCAACGCCCGGAATGACGAACATTCCAGTCAGGTGAGTGAACCAATTCATGGTGGCAGGAACGACGTACTGGCCGACGGGCGAACCATCGCTCTTCTTGAAAGCGACCACTCGGCGATTGGCGCCGTCGTAGGCGTAGAACGTGCCCAGATCCTGGGCCGGGTTGTCGGCCGTCAGGCGGCTGTATTGCGGTGTGAGGGGCCGGAGCAGACCGTCCTTCGTGTCGAGCGGCAGGTCAACAGTCCAGCCGGGGACTGCCTGGCCGCCTTCATATTGGGTGATCTTGCCTCCGTCGACCAGGTAGATCTTGCCGTCGACATACATGTCATCGACTCTGCTGAGGTCCTGCCCGACGCTCAGATAGTTGAATCTTTCCTTCGGGTAGCTGCCGCCGTCGAGCGCAGGCTGGTACTTGAGGATCTGGTTCGCGCTCGGGACCACGATGTAAAGGTTGTATTGGCCAAGCTGCGCATTGACGATGAAGGTTCCGATCGCTCGGGCTCCATTGCCCCAAGAGGTGTTGTCCGGGATTTTGACCTTGAACGGTATTCCACGCCCGGTCTTGTCGGCCGGCCGCCAACGCCACAGCGAGTTGAAGTCGTCGAGGATCAGGACGTCGGGTCCGCCGGTGGTGAGCAGACGAGGATTGCCCATGGTCGACCCACTATTGACTGGCTCGTGACCCACCTGAATGACGGGGATCTTGGCGCCAGTGTCGAGACCGACCCGGTAGACCGTGCCGTCCGTCTTATCGAGGACATACGCCGCGCCGTCCGTAGGTGGCCCCAGGACGGCTCCTGTCAGGTCATCGGTCCCGAAGGATGCCGCTACCTCGGGCTGGATCGTGGTGACGTCGTAGAAGCGGTTGAGGCCGGCAGTCACCTGATCCTGGAGGCCGGCGAGCTGGGCCGGCGTGTAGGCGTTATCCTCGGCCACCTTGAGCTGTGTGAAGGCATCCTTGAGGTAGTCGCCAGCCTTCTTGGGGTCACTCGACAGAAGATCGGGGACTCTTCCGTACACGGCGGCAACATCGGCTTGAGCCTCGGCGAAGGCCTGTTGCGCCTTCTGCTGGGCGTCGACATTGTCGTGCCGATTGGCGCCGGAGAGGAAGTACATGCTGGTGCCGATGAGGCCGACGATGGTCAGTATGCCGACGACCCCAATGGCGGCGCGCTGCTGGCGTTCGCGCCGGACGATCATGGATGTCACGCGGCCGCGTGACATCTCTCGCTGCGGCATGCGGTCGAAGATGCTGTAGACGCCGCGTCGGAGCCAGCTGTCGGCCGCGACCTGAGCGTGGCGCGCCGACAGCTGGACTGTGGCCACGCTACCGCTGACGACATCCGCCAGTGGGATCGGCGAGCGCTCCGGAGCGCCGGCCATTGAGTCGCCCGGCCAGACGGGCTTGAGAGGTGACGCTTTGTGTGTGGACGCCACCTCGGCCGCCTCAACGATTAGGACGCCGTCGCCGCCCGTGCTGCCGAGGCTGCCGGAGCCAAACTGGCGGTGGATCTCCTCGACGGCAGCTTGCGGGTGGAGTTGCATGACGGCATCCTGGATCGGGCCGAGACCGATACGCCTGGTGACGTTGGGCGACATCAGGATCAAGCAGTCGCCGGCGGTTATCTCGCCGTGCCATACGTCTGGACCGTCGATTTCGGCCGCAGGCAAACCACTATCGGGGCTCGGCTCTGGGAGCGTCAGCAGGCGGGCCTGCCTGACGAGGTAGGCCTCGGCAGGGCCGAGCGTGGCAACGTACAGCTCGTTGCCCCGGACTACAGCCAGGGCGAGGCCGATGGAGGGCGGCTCGCCGGGACCGACTGTGGGTCGCTCGGGCGAGTGGAGCAGAACTTTGTTGGCAGCCTGCACGGCCTTCCGCAGACACCCGGAGATGCCGGCCGAAAGGTCGTAGTAGTAGTCGTCGCGAATCTGTTCGGCGACGATCTTGGTGGCTGCGCGCAGCTTTCGCCCGCCCGTCGCTGTGACGAGCAGATACAGGTTTCCCTTGGTCCGCGACGTAGAGCCGATGTTTGGCTCAACCACGATCACCATGTCGGCAGAATCGGGTAGGCGTTGTGACTCGGCAACGACGCCGAGGTTCATGTGCAGGCGGACGGCCATTGGCGGCTGCTAGCGGTGGGACTGGTGCGCTCGTGGGACCCGGCCGCGTCCCAGGCGGCCGAACTGGCGTTGGCAGGTGGCGATTATACGTGTCGCGTCGTAACCCGGATCTGACGGATTGGGGTCCTGATTGCGCCGCGGAGGACGGTCAGAAGTTCCGGCGCCCGGAGGCGGATCTCCTGGGCCACGATTGGCTCGTCGGTCTCAATCGTGGCGATGCCATTTCTGAGGTCGGTGAGCCGGCACGCCTCTACGGCTGCCGGGACACGCTCCTCAATGAGACGCAGCCATGCCGCGGCCGCCCTGGCTTGCTCGAACTGGTCCTCCAGGCCGAACTGGCGCACGGTCTGAGGCAGCAGGTCGGCCAGCCGCTCCATGCCGCGCGGCTTCCCAGCCGGCCGGGATTCTGTGGTCCCGGGGTCGGGATGGCGGCCAGTACCAGGGCGGCGACTTGGCCCGCTCACTTCACACCCTCCACGACCCTGGCCCCGCCCGTCTCGCCCGCAGGAGCCTCGCCCGCAGGAGCCTCGCCCGCAGGAGCCTCGCCCGCAGGAGCCTCGCCCGCAGGAGCCTCGCCCGCAGGAGCCTCGCCGGGGATAACTCGCCACGCCCGAGCCCGGTGGCGTAGGTCGGCATCTATGTCATTTGGATCGGTCGTCGTGATTAGTACCTGCGGCAGCTCTGCGATGCGCCTAACGAGATGGCCCCGCCGAGCTGGATCCAGTTCGCTGAAGACGTCGTCGAGGAGCAGGAGCGGCGGTCTGCCATCGAGGTCGGTCAGAACGTCCAACTCGGCCAGCTTAAGGGCCAGGATGGCCGTGCGCTGCTGGCCGCGGGAGGCAAACGTGGATAGATCACGGCCGCCAATGCCGAAGACCATGTCGTCGCGGTGCGGCCCGATGAGTGTCGAGCCGTTCCACATCTCCTTGTCGGAGGTTTCGTGGAGCCGCCGCGCCAAGGCCTGACGCGGCCCCTCTCCTGGGAGTGGCGCCGCGTTGGACACGTAGTTGACCGTCAGCCGCTCCTCTGCCGGGGCGATCTCGCGGTGAGCTGCGGCGAGTGGTTCCGCGAGCACGTCCAGCAGGCGCAGCCGCGCCGCCACGATCGCAGACCCGGCCTCCAGGAATGGCTCGTCCCACAGCCGAAGCTGATCGGGCTCGGCCCCGCCCTCCCGAATCGCTCGCAGCAGGCTATTGCGCTGCTGTAGGGCCCGGCCGTAGGTCGCCAGGTTGGACGCATAGCTCCGATCGTGCGGCATAGTTAGTGTGTCCAGGGCGGCGCGTCGCAGCGCTGGCGGGCCGATGACAAGGAGCATCTCCTCCGGCGCAAACAACACCGTTCGCAGGTGCTCAGCCAGGACCGCCGGACGTCGAGGCACGCCGTTGACCTGAACTCTCTTGCGACCGCCGGCCTGGAACGCCACCTCCAATGCCACCTCCAACGCCGGCGATGCCGAATCGCCTGCGGGCCCGACCATGCCCTCGACGCGCAGGTAGTCGGCGCCCCATCGAATCAGCTCCGAGTCCGTCGTGGTCCGATGCGACTTGCCGAGGCCGAGCAGCACGACAGCCTCCAGTAGAGTCGTCTTGCCGGCGGCATTCGGCCCCCATATCAGCTGCGGCCCTGAGGTGAACTGCATGTCCAGCGCGGCAAAGCCCCGGAGATTCCGGATAACCAGCGAGCGTAGGATGGTCGGCGGTCTTGAGGGAATTCCGCCCGGGCGAGCGTCGGAGATCTGCGGCTCCTACTAGGTCGTGCCGACCTACGAGGTCGTCTTCACTGGCATGACAACGTGCACGTACTGCCCGTCACCGACCGGCCGGAAGACGCCCGGCGAAAGAGGCCCATTCAGTTCAATCGAAAACTGCTCCGCGTCCACATTCGTCAGGACATCGATGAGGTACCGGGCATTGAATGCGATTGTGGTGCCGTCTCCCTCGACCGTGGCTTCGACCTCACTCTTGTTGTCGCCGATATCAGCGGCTGCGCTGACCTGGAGACCCATTTCGGCCTCCTTGCCCACCTGCAGCTTCACGATGTTCGCCGATGAGAAGACGATAAGGCTTGCCAGGTGGACGGCTTTGAGAAGCTGGTCGCGGTCGACCGTGGCTTTCGTCGTGAATCCCTTCGGCAGGACCTGCTGGTAGTTGGGGAACTGGCCGTCGATGAGCCGGCTGATCAGATCGATGCCTTCGATATGAAAGAGGATCTGGTTTCGACTATGCGACAGGATAATGTCGACCGGATCTGATGTGTCGGAGAGAATGCGGCTTAACTCCTGGAGCGACCGGGCCGGAACCACAACACTGGTTTCTTCGACTGGATCCAGCACCGTAATTGTCTTGACTGCGATTCGGTAGTTGTCGGCAGCCGCCAGGGTCAGCTTGTCGCCCTCGAACTTCGCCAGTACGCCTGTCAGGATCGGCCTTGCTTCATCCGATGCCGCAGCGAAAGTCACGTCGCCCAGGGCTTCACGTAGGACGTTCTGCGGAATTCGCGTCGTCGGGCGCTCTCCACCGGTGGGAATGGCCGGGAACTCCTCGGCGTCGATGCCTTTGATGTGGGTCTCGAACCGTCCAGCCTTGATGTGCAGCGTCTCCTTGGCCTGGAGCTCGAGATCGACCCTCTCGTTGGCAGGTAGTCCGGCGACGATATCGGCCAGAAGTCGAGCTGGGACGGTCATGGCGCCATCCGTGTCGATCTTGCCCGGAACCCAGTAGGTCATCCCAATCTCCAGATTAGTGGCGGTCAACTTGAGACCGCCGTCCTCTGTCCGGAGAAGGACGTTGTTTAGGACAGGCAGCGTGCTCCTGGCCGAAACGGCTCGACTTACGACCTGGAGACCACGAGCCAGGTTCTCCTGCATGACCGAGAGCTTCACGTCGGGTTCTCTCCCCTGGGGCGGGCAGTAGTCAACGAAATCGGGTGACGGACAACGATCCTACTCTAGGTGGATTGTCTATCTATCTTCTCATCTCGTCATCACCGTAGTAATGGTGTGGAGACTGTGGACTTGCCGCAAGGCCACTCGTGATTCTGTAGTGGACGAAACAGTCTGGTCGGTGGATGAACTGCTACGAATTGCGGACGCGCACAGTCGCCAGTGTGGATGGAAGACCTAACGGGGCCCAGGATGCCCAGGCCAGGAGCGATTTCATCCACGGTGACCACGGCGCCGCAACCGACTTTCTCCACAGCGACGGCAGGTTATCCACAGAAAGGGGGCCCTTATCCACGTACCGTCTCTCAAACAACGGTGAAAAGGTGGCCGATCAACCCAAATAGTAGCCAGCGAGACCACTGGCACCGCTGGGGTAAACACCACCGACCGACGACCGCCAGACCACTCCGGCCAGTCGAAACCAACGACCCACCGGAGCGAATGGACCTAGACGTCCCTGGGGGGAGGAGCACAACTGCCAACGAAGGAATGATCTGCCCGGCGCTGAATTTCTCAGTCGGCGTAGATCAGTTCTCGGACCGCGGCCAGCTCCCGCCGCAACTCGTCGTTGATGCCCATCTCGCGATTGATCTTGTCGCAGGCGTGGAGGACCGTGGAGTGGTCTCGTCCGCCCAGCTCGGCGCCAATGCGCAGCAGCGAGACGTCCGTCTCTTCGCGCATCAGGAACATCGCGATCTGGCGCGGAACCACGATAGCTTTGTCGCGCTTCTGGCCCTTCAGGGCGTCGATGTGAACGCCGTAGTAGTCCGAAACCGCGCGGGTGATCCGCTCTGGCGTGACCTGGCGCTTCTTGGGGTTGTAGAGGACGTTCGAAAGGACCGCCTGGGCCAGCTCGATCGTGATCGGCACGGCGCCCATGCTGGCGTAGGCCACGATCCGATTGAGGGCGCCCTCGAGCTCGCGGATATTGCTGACCACCTTGCGAGCGATGAACTCGAGAACGTCCGAGCTGACCGGCACGGCCTGCTCTTCCGCTTTGGCCCGAAGGATGGCGATCCGCGTCTCCAGGTCCGGAGCGGTCAGATCCGCGATCAGGCCCCACTCAAACCGACTCCGTAGCCGCTCCTCAAGGGTCAGGATCGCCTTCGGCGGTCTATCGGACGAGAGCACGATCTGCTTGCCGTCCTCATGGATCGCATTGAAGGTGTGAAAGAACTCCTCCTGGGTCCGCTCTTTGTCGGCAATGAACTGGATGTCGTCGATGAGGAGCAGGTCGATCCGGCGGTATCGACCCCGGAAGTCGTCGATCTTGCCCTGCTGGATGCTGGTAATGAATTCGTTTGTGAACTTCTCGCTGGTGGCATAGACAACGCGTTTGCGCGGAAAGCGGGCGATGACCGCGTTGCCGATGGCGTGCATGAGATGCGTCTTGCCGAGGCCCACACCGCCGTACAAGAAAAGCGGGTTATACGCGTGGCCCGGGCGTTCCGCGACCGAGAGGCTGGCCGCGTGGGCCAAGCGGTTCGCCGAGCCGACGATGAAGTTGGCGAAGGTGTAGCGAGCGTTGATGTTGGTGGATGAGCCTTCAGGGGCTCCGACGCGAGTCGCCTCGACGCGGACGGGGTGCGGCACAGGTGCGGGGCTTGCCCCTACTGCCGCGGCGCTTGCCCCGTTCGTTTCGCCGGTGGGCCGGACAAGGAACTCCACTTGGACGCTGTAGCCGACGATTCGGGCCAGCGTCTGGGAGATGAGCGAGCGGTAGCGGGTCTCGAGCCAATCCTTGGCGAAACCGTTGGGTACGGCGATCTGGAATCGATTGTCGTCGACGTCGACGAGGACGGTGTCACGCAGCCATGTTTCGAAATTGGCGGGAGATAGGGAAACCTGAAGTTCTCCCAGTGCCGCGCGCCAAACTTGTTTTGCGTCCATCGGGCAGGCTTGGTCCTGTAGGGAACTAGGAATGGATAGCGAAAAACATGACCGACACCGGGTCCGTGTGTGCCTTACGGTGCCGTAAGCTCCAGACCGCCAAGGCTCTCCTCCGGGAGCAGTCCGCCGGCCCCCACGGTCCCTCTGGGCCGTTGCCCGTTGTTGTTTGGCGCCGATGGCCGCCGAAGAATAGCACCGGCCCGGCGGCCTGGGCAAGGTTTCGGACGGTAGCGAATCGCATACTCCCCGGGAGTATCGCTCGGGGAGAAGCACCGGCATTTCGGATGCCACTCCGCGGGCGCCAGGCGTTTGACACCCCGCCCGACTCGTACCTATAATCCGCCAGCAGACGCGCCTCAGCGCTTTCGTGCGCCCGGCGCGTTCGTGCGCTTATCGGGGTATCTTGGCCCCGAGGCCAAATGGAGAGAAACACACCATCCCATGAAGCAGACCTTTCAGCCCAAGAAGCGACATCGCAGCAAGGAGCACGGCTTCCGCGCCCGGATGCACACCAGCGGTGGGCGCCGAGTGCTTGCCGCTCGTCGCCTTCGCGGTCGGAAGAAGCTGACGGTCTGACGTCGGACCGCGGCCACAACTCGCCGCGGCTGGTGATGCTTTCCAAGCCTGAGGACTTCGCGGCGCTGCAGGGAGAGGGAACCGTCAGGTCTCATCCCCTGCTTGTGGTTCGAATCCGAAGGACTGGTCTCGAGGAGACACGCTTCGGCCTGTCGACCGGACGCAAGCTCGGCGGAGCGGTGGTTCGGAACAGGGTGCGCAGGAGACTTCGTCAAGCGCTCAGGGTGATGGTGCCCTCGCTCCAGCCAGGCTGGGACGTCCTAATCATCGCCCGATCGCCTGTCATAGGCGCGGACTTCCAGACGCTGGCGGGCGCGCTGTATAACCTTCTCCGCCGAGGAGGCGTTCTCGGAGGTCGGACCGTCGCGTGAAATCGGTCGGCATCGGGCTCATCAGGCTCTATCGCCGTTTGTTTGCGTGGCGCCCGTCGGTCTGTCGTTTTGAGCCCACTTGCTCGGTCTACGCCGAGCAGGCAATCGCCAAGTACGGTCTGCTTCGAGGGAGTTGGATGGGAATGCGTCGAATCGCTCGTTGTCACCCATGGAGTCGCGGTGGCTACGATCCTGTCCGCTGACATGAACACACTCGGACACAACCACCCCACCACGTCCAAGGCCCGCCTCCGCTGGGCCGCTTTCGGCCTGTTTCTGGCCCTTGTCACCTTTGCGGTGATGGCTTGCGGGACCACCCCTGCTGCCCAGTCAACCGCGACTAGTCCGGCCGGCGCCGTGGCGTCGGCCTCCGTCGGCGTTTCGTCCTCGCCGGCCGCTTCACCGTCGGCCAGTGCCACGCGCGAGCCTCAGCCCCTCACTCCAGCAAGCCCGTCGGACCCGGCGGCGCTGTTTGGCTTTCTCTTTACGCCGATATTCCAGGGACTCTTCTTGCTGTTGGCCGGACTTTACGCCCTGACCGGCAACATTGTCGTGGCAATCATGCTCATGACACTGCTGATCAGAGTGCTCACGGTCAAGCTATCGTCTCGCCAGATAGTTTCGCAGCAGCGAATGTATCGGCTCCAGCCCGAAATCAAAGAGATGACCAAGGAGCTGACACGGCGCCATAAGGGCGATCGCGCGGCCATTCAAGCGGCCACTCAGGCCTTCTACAAGGAGCGCGGCGTGAGCCCGACGGCGGGCTGCCTGCCGTCCCTACTCCAGATGGGCTTGCTCTTCCCGATGTACTGGGTCATCCGTGACGGCCTGACGAGCTTTGACCCGAGCGCCATGCTCAGGGTCTTTGGCGTCAACCTGGTGCCGACGATCCATTGTCCCAACCCGGCCAATCTGGACGCGCTCGGCCACCTCGACAAGGCGGTTCCGTGCATAAACACAATCGTTTTTGGGATCAATGTGGGGCAGCCGCAGGTCCTCTTCCATTTGAACCTGGTGGTTTTTGTTCTTGGCGTAAGCGTCCTAGCCGTGGCTGCAGGCCTCTTGCAGTTCGTGCAGAGCCGCATGCTCATGTCTCCTCCGCTCGAGAACGACCCGTCTGCCAGCACCCAGCGCACCATGATGGTGATCTTCCCGTTCTTCTCGATCATATACGGCGGTTTCCTACCGGCCGGTCTCTTCGTTTACTGGATCACAACCTCGGTCTTCTCAATCGTTCAGCAGTTCATGATCGTCGGGTGGGGCAACATGTTCCCGCTGTTGGGTTGGAACCCGGCCTTCGCCCGAAACCACAGTCCAAGATTCCCGGTCACCATGCCCGAGAAAAGCGCAGCCGGTCAGTCGGTTGCAGACACCCGGTACAAGCCGGAAGAGCGCTGGGCATCGGCGGCCTCCACGGTCCGGCCTAACACCCACCGGCGCTCAAGCCGACGAGGGAGACGACGCTGAAATGACTGCCTATCGCGACGCTTACCGCGAGTTCACCGGCAAAACGGTCGAAGAGGCCCTTCGCAACGCCCGCGAGGAGTTTGGAGTTGGCCATGACGATCTCGACTTCGAGATCCTGACCCCAGGCGCCCGAGGTGTCCTTGGTATGGGCGCTGAGCCAGCGCGCATTCTCGCCGCACCAAAGTCTTTGCTGGGTGGGGTTGCGCCCAAGCGTGAGGCTGCGGCGCAGATCCCGCTGCCGGCCCCAGCACCAGATCGCGACGACCGCGATGAGCGCCCGCGCCAGGCACGGGACTACGGCCTGGATCGGGATCGTGGCCCTCGCCCATCTGGTGACCGTGGCCCTCGCCCCGGTGGCGACCGTAGCCCTCGCCCATCTGGTGACCGTGGCCCCAGCGGTGACCGTGGCCCTCGCCCCTCTGGCGACCGTGGCCCTCGCCCCGGTGGCGACCGTAGCCCCTCTGGCGACCGTGGCCCTCGCCCCGGTGGCGACCGCGTCGACCGCGACCGCAGCCGTGGCGGACGTCCCGATCGGGGGCCTCGTGATGACGGCGCGCAGCGTGGCCCCCAGCCCGGCCTGACGGCAAATGAGCTTGCGGAGGTTGCTGCTGCTCGCGTCGCTCCTCACACCGAGCGTGCCGAGTCGGCTGAGGTCACTCCTGAGGCCATGGCGGCTGCGAAAGATATCCTCGAGCAGCTCATGTCCCAGCTTGGTTTCAATGTCCACGTCGAGATCAAGGCTGGCGAGACGAACCGCCTGAACGTCGTTGGCGAAGGAGACGAGAAGGAAGCTCTGGGCGCCCTCATCGGACGCAAGGGCGAACGTCTCTCTGCCTTGCAGCATCTCGTCAACCTGTTGCTCTCCAAACGCGTCGGCGAATGGACGCGGATCCTTGTTGATGTCGAGGACTACCGCGGCCGTCGCGAGCAGCAGCTCCGAGACCTTGCCAACCGCGCCGCCGAGCGCGTCATGGAGACCAGCAAGATGCTCCAGCTTGAGCCCATGCCGGCCCTCGAGCGGCGCTGGATCCATCTGGCGCTTCGCGATCATGAGCGCGTGGCCACGCAGTCGATCGGCGAGGAGCCGAACCGGCGCGTAGTCGTGCTCCCCCGCAGCGTCTAAATGGAGCCGCCGGCGGAGTGACTCTACCGGCGGAGGATGGGCGCGCAGTCCGACACCTCATTGAGGTGTGACAAACGGCCTCGCCTCCGCACAGCGATCTCGGTATTGGCGTAACAGGTGGCCCGGGCGGTGCGTCTGACGCGCAGCCGGGGCCACCTCGGTTTATATGTATTCGATCAGTCTCGGTGGCGCCGGTTGCCGAGCGGCGCGATAGTAGGGAACGCAGATGACGACGGATTCGCTCGAGCCGCTCGAGCCTAAGGAGCAGACTAAGGCCGCCTCGCCGGCCCGTACCTCGTCACCCATGAACACGGACACACACGCGGGCCAGTCCGGGCGTGTGGAGGACTCCGTCTCTGCGCCGTCGCAGCCTAAGCGCCACGTCGCCATTCCCCGGCTCTCGCTCGGAATATTCCGGTCCCAGCCGCGCGATCTTCACGGGGCCGGCTTCATCGTGGCCTTCGCGGTGGGCGTGATCGGCGTTCTCGCCCTCTTCATGGCCGTTGCCTTCTCATTCTCCGGCTCGTACAACAACCGCGTCCTGCCAGGCGTGAAGGTCGGCAACGTCGATCTCTCTGGCTCGACGCGCGGCGAGGCGCTCAAGAAGCTTCAGGATGGCTACGGGTACCTGAGCCAGGGCCAGGTTATTGTCACCACCCCGGTTGGCACTGCCACGATTGGATTTGCCGACGCTGGGCGCGCTCCGGATGTCGAAGCCATGGCGGATGCCGCGCTGGCTGTTGGTCATTCGGGCGGCGGGTTCGGCGATGCAATCACCTCCCTCCACTCCGCCGTGTTTGGCGAGAGTGTGCCCGTTGTCGTGCAAGTCGATACCAACGCGCTGGCCCAGCGCCTTCACGACCTCGTCGGCAAGAACGACGTGGCGGCCAAGGATGCCCAGGTTACTGGCAAGGACGGAAACTTCAGCTTGACCCCGTCTTCGAAGGGTCGCGGCGTTGATGAACGGATGATGGCCACGACCCTGATCGACCAGCTGACCTCGACCAATCCTCTGAGCCAGCTCCAGACGGGCGGCACCTTCACCGACCTCAACCCGGCGGTGAGCGACAAGGATGCCCAGGACGCGATCACCCGTGCCCAGAAGATAGTCGTGGACGTCAAGCTGACCTGGACCGCGGTGCCGGCTTCTGCGCTGCCGACCTGGACCGCCAAGACCTGGACGATCAGTGCATCGACCATCCGTAACTGGATCGTCTTTGGCATTAGGCCGGATGGCAAGTACGGCCCGACCATCGACCTTATCCAGGCGCAGGCGTACGTTTCGGCCCTCTCAGCCAAGGCCAACATTCAGCCGACCGAGCCATCGGTAGTCTGGGACGATTCCGGAACAAAGCCGCTTAGCCTCAAGGAGGGTAAGGACGGCACCGGCATCGACGTCGTCGCCACCAGCGTCGAGATTGCCTCCTACCTCGACTCGATCGCCTCGGGCACAAGCGTCGCACCGAGCGTCGAGATCGCCACCATGGCTATTCATCCGAACATCACCGACGTCAGCAAAATCGCGGGCTTGGTGATCATGGGCGGGGGCAAAGCTACATGGACCACGACGTTCTTCCCGGACGTGAGCAACGGTAACGGCAAGAACATTCGCCAGCCGGCCGCCACGCTCAACGGACTGGTCATTGGCCCGGGTCAGCAGTTCAGCTTCCTGGGCGCTGTTGGCCCGATTGATCCGGCGCATGGTTTTGCCCTGGGCGGCGTGATCTTGAACGGTCTGAGCAACCACACCGGCGCCATGGGTGGCGGCATTTGCTCCGCCTCAACCACGATGTTTAACGCCGCGGGCTGGGCTGGCCTGCAGATAGACGAACGCCACCAGCACGCTTACGCCATCAGCCGTTATCCGACTGGCAAGGACGCCACGGTTTACTCAAACGGCGTGACGACGTACGACCTGAAGTGGACCAATGACACGCCCAATCCGATTGTCGTTCGCAGCTGGGCGACATACGGCTCGAGGAGTTCGGTCACATTCCAGCTGTGGAGCCTGCCGACTGATAGGACCGTGATTTGGCCCGTCGGGGTCAAGGGCAATCTGGTCACAGCCACCGACGGCAAGCTATATGTCGGCAGCCTCAAGCCGGGCCAGACGCTTCGATCCGAATACGTGACCGATGGCTACGACACCAGCGTGAACCGTATCGTGAAGGACGCTTCCGGGGCGGTACTTCACGACGACACATGGAAGTCCCATTACGTCAAGGTCAACGGCGTCCTCCAGATCGGCGTCACCCCGTCGCCGGCGCCATCCACCCCGTCGCCGCCCGCGTCTACCGCGCCCTCGTCTTCCGCGTCGGCGCCGGCGACCGTGGTGGCCTTCGTTCTGCCGCTCGTGTGGCGACGCCGCAGGGCTGCGTAGAACGCGGGATACCGCCAGAGGTGATAGGAGCAGCCGTCTCGAAGGAGACGGCTGCTCCTGTTGTGGCCGGCGGTCGGCTACGCGCCCCCTAGAGGTGCGTCTACCGCGATCTCGTAGTGGAGGAGCTGCGGGAAGAAGCGGAGCACGGCGACCAGGCCCAAGAGGCACAACACGCCACCCGACACTACCGCAAACTGCGGCCCGGCGAGAGCGGCTACGACCGCCGCCTCGGCGTCGCCCAGCCGCGGGCCGCTGGTAACCACCAGGATATGAATCGACGAGACTCGCCCTCGCAGTTGGTCGGGCGTGGCGAGCTGGACGATCGAACTGCGCAGGACGGCGCTGATAACGTCCGCCGCGCCGGCGATGGCCAGGCAGAACAGGGCCAGTGGGAAGCTGGCGGTAGCCAGGCCGAAGGCGGCGATCGCGGCGCCCCACGCTGCCACCGACACCACCACGCTCCGGCCCGGGCGACGCACACGGCCGATCCAGCCACTGAACGCGGCCCCGACAAAGGCACCCAGGGCCGGCGCCGCGTTCAGAAGGCCGAAACCCACCGCGCCGGTGTTGAATACGGTCAGGGCTAGCTGCGGGAAGAGCGCGCTCGGCATGCCGAAGACCATGGCATTGAAGTCGATGGCAAAGGTGGCCAGGATGATGCGCCGGTCCAGAGCAAAGCGCAGGCCCTCACGGATCGACCTCAGGCTGGGACGCGTGGCTTCGGGGTGGGGCGGGATCGGGGCGATCAGGAGAAGCGCTGCCAGGCTGGCCACAAAGGTGGCCACGTCCAGGGCGAAGGCCGTG
>JAYVMQ010000157.1:0-6464 GCA_043758855.1 Chloroflexota bacterium | reverse complement strand
CGGGACTGGAGCCTGCGGCCATGGGATGGCGGCCTCGCGCTACGAGTGCTGGGCTGGACGGACGTCCTCATTGGGCCGAATGGGCCACAAGGGCATGTTAAGGGCCGACGCCCGGGGCGGCAAACGACCCCACTCGGTCGAGCGCCGGGCGGAACCGCAGTCAGCCAACTGATCCGCCGAACGGCCTCACGCAACGACAGGCGTGGCGGAGCCCTCTCTGCGCCGTCGCATCCAGAAAAACACATATGCCATCGCGACGAACGTCGTGAATTGACTGGAGAAGACACTCATGAAGCAGGCCGCGAAGACGAGAATCGCCGCAACACGCGGCCACGATTCACCTGCCCGCAAGAACACGGCCGCGACGGCTACGCCCCACAGGTAGCCGTAGGCGGACCAGTCGAGAAGTGACGTCGGCGAATTGCCCGACCACGCGAAGGGCGCCGAGGCAGCCCCAATCGCCACGGCGAAGGCAGCCAGGAAGGCGCGCATGGGTCGAGAGGCTCGATCAGGCGGGATCGCGCGGAAGACCGCAACGTACCAGGGCACTATCAGAATTAGTGCCGGCCAAAGCACTCCATCGGGCCTCCTCGCGGCAAGCAGCACGAACGTTGTCACAAGAATTCCAATCATCCACGTCCCGATGGCCCACCACTTGTAGTCCTCATGTGTGGCGGTTGGCAGGGGCGCAAACACGATCAGATAGAAGCCGGTTACCAGGGCCACGCCAGATACCACGACCATAGCCACCGTGGCGGACGGATCCCCGAGCGTCCGTGACAGGTTGACGGTGAAGGCCGCGATTGCCATGACCGCGGCCACCGTCGCCACGCCCGGATGCCAGAACCAGGATCGACCCCACCGAGTTTCCGCCATCGCATCCCCCTGAATCTCCGAGACCACCGGTCACGGCCGATAGTAGCGAGGCCGCGTCCGGTAATCCAGACACAAAATGACCCGGGCGATGTGCCCGGGTCATTCTCGGTTACGAAGCAGTGAGCGGACTAGTTGCCGCGAGCAGCCCGGAAGCAATCGCTGCACAACACCGGCTTGCCGCTCGTGGGGCGGAACGGGACTTCCGTGGACTTCCCACAATTGCTGCAAGTGGCCGGGAACATCTCTCGCGGGCCTCGGTCATAGCCGCCACCCCCGCCGCCGCCGAACCCGCCGCTGCGGCTGCCACCGCCATCAGGCCGCGACGCCTTGCGAGCCTCGCGACAGGCGCCGCACCTCTTTGGCTCGGTAAAGCCGCGCTGTGAGTAGAAGTCCTGCTCACTGGCAGTAAATACGAACTGCTGATTGCAGTCGGCGCAAACCAGGATCTTGTCCGTGTACACGAGAGCCTAGAGCTCCTCTCAGTAGCCGCCGCTCGCGTCCTCCCGGCTGTCCGTGAGAGGTCCGGTCGGCGTCCTACTTGGACGCGTCCGCGGTCAGCCCGCGGCTATTGCGGCGGGATTGTACGTCCGGCAAGGAGGCGTGCATAGGGCTAGGCACGACCTCCATGTGACTCAGACCCGATCGACCTCGCCCGGGATCCCGATTGGGGCGACCAGGACTCGGCCGGAGACGGCCAGACCGCGCCTGGTCAGAAGCCCGATCTTGGGCCGGTGGAACGTAACTGTGACATGGGCTCGCACCACGGGATCCGACAGATCGCCACTGGTTAGGTCCACAGCCGTTGGGCCATCGACCGACAGGACGGCAATGCCGGCCCGGCGGGCCTTCATCACCAGATCCACTGCACCCCTGATGGGTTCGCGCAGGGGGCCCTCAACGCCGGTGCCAAGGAGCGCATCTACGACCACGGACACTTTCTCCACGCCCTGTGCCAGGATGCCGATGTCGCGGGCGACCGGCGTGTGGATCCGCTCCACGCGGTCCTCGTTTTCGAGACGGTCCCAGTTGCGTGCGGCGTCCTTACCCGACGGCCGAGCCTCCGCACCGACAAGAACCGCGATCACGCGCGCACCCTGGCGCGACAGGTACCGCGCGGCAACGAGGCCATCGCCGCCGTTGTTTCCAGGACCGCACAGGATCAGGATCGGGCCCCTATCCCAGCGGCCCGTCTGAACCGCCAGGGCCTTGACGGCCGCGGCAACGGCGCAGCCGGCGTTCTCCATCAGACGAGTGCCCATTACGCCGATGGCCTGGGCCCGACGGTCGGCGCCCCGCATCGCCTCGGCCCCGATCGGGGTTGCTGCCATTGACCGCGACCAGCGGGCGGCAAGGCCATCCAGATCGAGACTGAAAATGGTGGGGTCGTCGGCGGGAAGCGGAGCTGGAGCATCGGTCCCATCGACAACGGCCGGCGCGGGCGCGACAACTGGCTCGAAGCGCGGGACCACGCGTCGCGGTGCGGGCATCTCGTACTCCTTGCGGCTAGCCAGTGTTCTGCAGGCCGGCCGCCACGCCGTTGACTGTCAGCTGGACGAGGCGGCGGTATCGCTCACGATCGGGATCGTCTGCCGCAAGCGCGCGCAGCCTCGCCAGGAAGCGTACCTGGATATGAGAGAGAGGATCGATGTACGGGCGACGGAGTCTAATCGAACGGCCGACGAGAGGCTCGGCGGACAGGAGTTCCCGCCGGCCGGTCACCTCCGCCAGCCCGCGAATCGAGCGCTCGTATTCGTCGAGGATACGACGCCACAGCCGATCCCCCTCCGCGTCTCCGGCGAGCGCGGCATACAAGCCGGCGATCTGCGGTTCCGCCCGGCCGAGAATCAGCTCGGCGTTGTCCAGGGCGCTGGTCAGGAACGGCCAGTCGCGGTAGAGCCCGCCAACGAGGGCGAGCGAGCCCGGGCCGTGCGCCTTCTCGAACCCCTCCAGAGCCGAACCGAGCCCATACCATGCCGGCAATCCGATGCGCGCCTGAGACCAGGAGAAAACCCACGGAATCGCCCGGAGCGAATCGATGCCGGGGCCGCCCGTCGCCAACGGGCCCCCGGCCGCGGGCGTGCCCCCGACTGCGGGCGTGGAGGTCCCACGCCGGGCCGGCCTCGACCCGAGTGCCATGGTCGCCAGTTCGGCCAGCGGCGTAACCGCCCGGAAGAATGGCTCGAAGCCCGGCTCCTCGTACACCAGCGACCGGTAGGCCCGGCGGGCCAGCTCGGCCAGCTCGTCCATCGTCGCGGCACCGCGACCGTCCGCTTCGGCAATGCATTCATCGTGCTCTGGCGTGGAGGCGACTATGACGGCGCTGCCGACCAACCCGAGGTGATCCTCGGCGATGTCGATGTTGGCGTAGTTGGCCGCGACCGTTTCGCCCTGCTCGGTCATCTTGAAGCGGCCGTCAATGGATCCCGGAGCCTGGGCCAGGATGGCCCTGTTGGTCGGCCCGCCACCCCGGCCGATGGCGCCGCCGCGACCATGGAAGAGCGTCAGCTCCACGTTGTGGCTCCGGGCCACTTCGGCTAGACGGGCCTGGGCCCGGTAGAGCATCCAAACGGCTGCCAGGAACCCCGATTCCTTGTTCGAATCGGAGTAGCCGAGCATCACTTCCTGACGGTTTCCACGGCCATCTAGATGGCGGCGGTAGCGCGCATCGGACAGCAACTCGCCCAATATCTCGCCGCAGGCGGTAAGGGCGTCGCTCGACTCGAGGAGCGGCACGACATCCAAGGCCGGCGTTCCGGGCGCAAAGCCGCCGGTAGCCGCCGCCGGGATTGCCGGGTCAGCCGCTAACTCCGCCAGATCGAGCACCCGGCTGACGTCCTCATAAGAGTGCGTGAAGCTGATCACGTAGCGGCTGCACGCTGCCTCGCCGAAACGTCGCTGAACTGCGGCCGCCGCCCGGAACGTAGCGATAACCTCCGCGGCCGTCACGCCATCGACTAGCTCTCGTTCGAGGTCTGGCACACGGCCGCCGTCCCCCGCCCCGCCTTCGCCAGCCCGGCCGGGGGCGGCCCCAGACCCACGCAACGCCGCCAGCGCGGCCCGGTGGACTTGCGAGTGCTGGCGCAGTTCCAGCGAGGCCAGGTGGAAGCCGAACGTCGCCACTTGCCAGCGCAGATCCTGGACCTCGCCGTAGGCAACCCTGGGCAGGCGGTCGGCAACAAGACAGCGTTGAATCTCGTCGATCTCGGCCAGTAGCTGGTCCGACGAGTCATAGCGCCCTGAGATCGGGCCGCCCTCGTCGGTCAGATACGACCGCGTCCTACGCAGTCGCTCAGCCACCGCCCCCAGCCGACGCCTGTACGGCTCGTCGGGGTACCGGCGGACCATGTCGCGCATCGTCTCGGGCAGCTCCTCAGCGTCGCGCGCCAGCCTTGCTTCGAGAGCGGGCTGGATGGCCGCTCGCGGCACGTCGACGGCAATCGTTGCCACAAGCCGCGTGACCACGGCCTCGTAGCCGCGCAGGACGTGGTCGGCGTGGACCCGCGGCACCTGGCGCGTGATCTCGGCCGTGACGTTGGGATTGCCGTCCCTATCGCCCCCGATCCACGAGCCCCAGCGCAAGAAGGCGGGCACCCGTGGCGGCCGAGTCCCGGTCGATTCAGCGTCGCTCTCCGAAACGCGGCCGGCGTCGCGCTCCGCCAGGCGATCGGCGCTGGCGGGCTCGGCGGGATCGCTCGGCCCGCCCTCCCCTACCCCACGGTCCAAGGCCCGGTCAAACGCCCGATACACCCGGGGCACGGCCCGAAAGAGCGTCTCGTCGAAGAAGGTCAGTGCCGTTCGGACCTCTTCCATCGGAGTGGGGGCGAGGCGGCGTATGGCAGACGATCGCCACAAAATGCTGATCTCCTCGCGCAGCCGCCGTCTTATCTCGGCGCCGTCCGTGGCCCCCAGCCGCGGGTCGTCGAGCTGTTCGAGGAGGCGGTAGCAACGCCGCAGCGCGGTCAGCATCGTCCGGCGACGCGCCTCAGTCGGATGGGCTGTCAGGACGGGCGTGATCCGCAGCCGACCCAACAGCCCAACGACACGTTCGCCGGTCCAACCTCTATCGAGCAGCCAGTCGACCGCGGCTGCGGGCGTTCCCTCGACTGGTTCATCGACAACAACTTGATCTCGGCGCAGCCTCCGAACCGCATCTCGCTCCTCGGCCAGATTGACAAGCTGGAAGTAGAGGCTGAAGGCGCTTGCCAGCGACTCGGCTCGGTCTATGTCGAGCCCATCCAGCTCGGCCGCAAGTAGATTTCCCGCCGCCTCATCACCGGACTCACGGAAGGCGATGGAGCGAAGACGGCAGCGTTCCACAAGAGCCAGTAGCTCGGGGCCGCCCTGTTCGGCGATTACCTGCCCGAGGAGGCCGCCCAGCAGCTTGACCTCGTGGGCCAAGACGTCGCCCCCGAGCGCATCGCGCGAGAGTGGGTCGCGCGCAAGGGTTGGGGCGGAGGAGTCACGGGCACCGCGGCCGGCTGGTTGGCGGGAGCGCTTGACGGTCATGCCGTCGAGAATACAGCGGCGCGACCACTCTCCGTGCCAGACCGGGTACGCGTCGTCGACCGCAGCCGGGCGCTGGAGGAGCAGGAGCGCTAGTATCGGTGCCATGGCGACCCAACCTCTGTCGCGCACAGTGTCAGCCGATGATGACCTCGTTGTCGGCGCTGACCCCCTCACCGTTCTCTACGACGACGACTGCGGTGTCTGCCGAGAGACCGTCCGCCAGTTGCGGCGCTGGGACCGCGTGAACCGTTTCGAGTTCATGCCGCTGGACCTCGCCGCATCGTCCGGTCGGCCGATGCTCGAGCAGCTGGCGGCCGAGGGTCATCTGGGCGACGCAATCCACGTCGTCGACCAATCGACGGGACGTGTCGTCTCCGGTGGCCACGCTGCCCTGGCCATCCTCGACGGCCTGCCCGGCGGATGGCTCCTCCGGCCCTGGGCCTCGCTGCCCCCGGCCGGCGTGGCCGCGGACGTGGTGTACCGCGTGGCATCACGCCATCGCGAGCGCGTAGCCTGGCTGATGGGCCTGCGCGACGAGGTCAGTTGCCCGGTAGGAACGGATCGTCAGGCCACGTCGGACGAGTCGGCCGCCGACTAGCCACCGGCCCCTGAAACACCTCAGCCGGCAGCGCTCGCGGCCCCCCCGGCGTTCCTCCTGCCCAAGAGAGTAGGTACGGTCGGGCCGATCGGCACTGATTTGGGCGACTTCGTCCGATGTTCCAGACCCGCCTTGAACCCTAACCTGACGGCATGCTAAGCGTCCCCTTGCACGCCACCCCGTTACGCCTGGTTCAGCCCGCGACGATCGACATCGTCCGAGCCATAACTCTGCTGGGCACGGACGCGCCTGTGTGGCTTGGAGCGGCGGTCAATTCGGACCGCCCCGGCAGCCGCCGCTTCCTGACCGACTTGAGCCTGCCCATCCGCGAGCACGCTCCCAGCCTAACCTTCAAGAAGGCCGCTTTCGTCGACCTCGGCGAGGTGCATGCCACACGGAGCGGCTGCGACATCGAGATCGGCTGGCAGTCGTCGTCTCTAGCCCCGCTCTTCCCGGTATTCGCTGGACGCCTGACGCTGACTCC
>JAYVMQ010000156.1:0-4568 GCA_043758855.1 Chloroflexota bacterium | reverse complement strand
CTGCCACCCGGGGTGGCGTTCGGTCGCTCGAGCGGTCGTGATCGGTCCGACCGGGTCCGGGCCCACGCTCGACTGATCGGGCCGCGACTCCTCGACTGGCCAGCGAAGGTCCATCCCGGACTCCGGCCCCGCCGAGTGCCACTCCGGGTGGAGTCTGACGCGGATAGGCTGGCGCACGGGAGGGCGGCCGCCGCGCGAGGCGGTCGGGGTCGACGGTGTCGAAGACGAACTGGATCGACGTGGTCATCGCCATGCTTCGGTGGCTGTCCGCTCGGATCCTCGGGGATCCCGGGTCCGCCGGCTCGCCCGCCGCTACTGCCGAGTCGGTGCGGCAGCGATGATCCGGGACTGGAGCCTGCGACTCTTCGTCCGGGCACTGCAGCGGTACACGCCCGGGATCAGCGTCGCCGCCATCTCCTGGGGACCTTCCGGGATCCGCGCTCAGGCGGTCTACGCGGACGGACGGCTTGCCGACGACGTCATCCTCGGCGCAGACGCGCACGTCCTCCATGTGCTCAGCCCACCGTCACCGGCGGCGACCGCTTCACTCGCCATCGGTCGGGAGCTCGCGGCGATCACTGTCGAGCGGAAAGTCAGCCGGCATCATCGTGGAGCCGACGGTGACCACGGGCGGCTGACCTGTGACCGCCTGGCGGTCATCTGGCGCGACCCGGAGCGCGCCACCGTGGTCGACGGGGACCGCATTCGGTGGTCCGTTCGAGCGGACGTTCGTCAGTCAGGGACTGCTGCTTGGGCTGTCGATGAGACCCTGCAGCCAGCCGGACATCCCCGCCAGGTGCATCCGGGCGTTCTTGGTCACCCCGGCGCCCTCGAAAATGTCTCCGCCCGGCAGGCCACTCCGTCTGGCGTGGGGCTCCGCAGGAGGAAAGAGCACGTCGAACTCCGCGGCCAGCCCACGTTCTTCCTTGAAGACCTCGTGGATGACCGTTCGAAAGCGAGCGTCCGCTTCGATCAGACCTTCGGCGTACGAGGGATACGAGCCCTGCTCTCTGAGGGTCGCCTCGATGGCGGCCCTGATCCTGATGGCAGCTCCGCGGTCCACGTCGTGCGATGCCTCCCGATCGTGAGGACACGGCCTGACCCGTCGTCGACCCCCGAGCCGACGACGTCCGGCGGGTCAACTATAGGCGCGGTCAACGCCAGCACACGGCATCGACGTCATCGGCCGGTCGCGCTAACAGCCCCCGGTCAGCGGCTGCCCGACGGCCGGCTGCACGACGGCCGGCTGCCCGACGACCGGCTGCCCGACCACCGGTTCCGTGGCGGCGGCCGCGGCCTGTTGGGGCGTGATGTAGCCCTCGCTCAGCATCGAGGCGAGAACTTCTTCCCGGCGCGTGGCTGCGGCCGCCGGGTGGTACCGCGGGTCGTAGGCCGATGGCGCCTGGGGCATCCCGGCGAGGACGGCGATCTGGCCAAGGTCGAGGCTGGCCAATGGTCGCCCGAAGTCCGCGCAGGCCGCCGCTGGCATGCCGTAGATCGGATGTGGTGCGGTCTTGCGGGTTCGTTCGAGAGCCTCCGGTTGCGCTGCGCGTCGCCATCGTTGACGCATCGCGGCGCCGCCGTGTGCTGCGTGGCCGCCACGGTAGGGTCCCGGCCGGGCCCTACCGTGTGACAGGGTCGGAGACTCCGGAGATCAGTGTCGGCGGAGTCGGCGCGGGTACCGCACGAGCGCCGCGAGGGCGATGAGGCCCGCCGCGATCGCCACCAGCGGAGCGACGGGGATGCCCGCCGGGGCGCCCGGCGCGGCGCCGATCGTCGAGGTCGGCGGAGCGGTAGCCGTCGGGGCTGCGGACGCCGCCTTGGCGACATGCCACACCCCGCCGAACGCCTTGATGCCCTCGCCGTTCGTCTGACCCGCGGCCTTGTCGTTCGCGAAGTAGTAGAGCGGGAAGCCGTTGAGGCTCCCCTGGGTCATCGCGTTGTCCGACCGGACGAAGGTCGAGACCGTCCCGCTCATGCCGACCGGCGCGGTGACCGTGCCGCCGGCGTCGACGGTGAGCGGTGGCCAGAACGTGAGGCATGTGCCGGTGCACGCCAGGGCGCTCGTCGAATCGGACGACAGCGTGTACAGGGTGAACGCATTCGAACCCGTGAGGTAAGTCCCGAGCGTCGCGCTCGTACCGACGCCGAGGGCCACGCTCGCCGCCGCGGCGACGCCGGCGGCCGTCCAGGCGAGGGCGGCGACGATCAACCCGGCGGACACGAGGAAGCGCGGGATGGCGAGACGTCGTGTCCCGAGAGAGGCATTCATCGATCGATTTCCTCCGAGTGATCCGAGGCCGCGCGGACAGGATGCAGGCTGGCCTCGTCACCGTGGGGTACGACGTGTATCGCGGTTCGGTTTCGACCGCCGGGTCGGGCGCTCGGCCGATCAGCTCGCCACGATCCCGGCGAGCGGAGTCGGCGACCCGGCGACCACGTCCGTCGCTGGAACGCCGAACCAGCCTTCCGCGATGGTCGCGTAGTACTGGGCCATCGTGACCTGGGCGACCAGGTCGTTGTTCCGATCCAGGGCGTCCAGCCGCGGGTAGGCGCCGTAGAGCCCCGGCGTCACCGGGCCGCTGAACAGGGCGAACGAGGCCGCGCCGTGATCGAGGCCGTCAGACGCGTTGTCCGGCATCCGCCGGCCGAACTCGGACGTCGTCGCGACGAGCACCCGATCGGCGATGCCGCGCCGCTCGAGGTCGGTGAGGAACGCGTCCAGCCCGTCGTCCAGCTGGGTCATGAGCGCGGCGTGCCGGACGAGGTGATCCTGGTGCGTGTCGAAATCGCCGAGGAACGGCACATGAACCACCCGAACGCCGTTGTCCTGGGCAAGGATCCGGGCCGCAAGTGACAGCTGGGCGCCGAGCTCCGTCGTCGGGAACCCGGGATCGGCGGCCGGGAAGCCCTTCGCCACGTCGCTGAACCGCAGCGCATAGGCGGCGCCCTTGCGGGCCGAGCAGAACGGCACCGGATCGGTCGGTCCGTACTCGGCCATCGACTTCCAGGCGGTCGTCCAGACGGCGGCCGCGTCGAGTTGGTGCGGCGTCGGGAAGCCGCCGGCGCCGTATGGGTCCATCGACACGGTGGAGACCTTCGCCGAGACAAGGGCCGGGGTGGGACCGTAGCCGAGCGAGACGCCCACCGCCGCCGCGGACGCGTCGCCGATCGCGTCGCACAGGCGCCCGAGGAACCCGGTGAGGGTGTCCGTCGTGCTGTCCATGTCGCCGGCGTACCAGCGCCGCAGCATCTCGAAGTGGGACAGGTCCGGCGTCGGGACCCCCACGCCCTGGACGATGGCGAGGCCCCGGCCGTGGAGCCTGGTGAGGGATGGATGGAGCGCCACCTGCGCCGTCAGCGGCAGGACCGTCGCTGGATCGAGGGACGTCCGCGGGCGCAGCTTCGCGTAGAGCGGGTTGCCGATGGGCGGGACCATCGAGACGCCGTCGTTGCCGCCGGCCATATCGATGACGACGAGACGGCGGACGGAGACGTCGGCCGCCCGCACGGCCGGGGCCGTGCCGAAGCTCGGATGAAGGGCGGTAGACGGGGCTGGCTGGCCGGCGCCCGGAGCACTGTTCCGTCCCAGCACCTCGACGAGCCCGCCCGCTCCCACCGTGGCGGCACCCGCGAGGAGGCCGTAGCCGAGGAACTGGCGCCGACTCAGGAACTTCATCCTCAGGGTGCGCATCGGTTGCCTCCGTCGTGTGCCGAGCCGTCAGGCGAGCGCGAATTCGGGAGAGGCCACGGCGAGGCCGAGCAGTACGGCTGCCCGTTCATGGGGGTCGGAGACCGCCGTCGCGCTCGTCTCGAGCGCGTGCTGTGTCGCCGGCGTGACCTCCTCGATGGAGCACCGCTGGAGGGTCGCCACGACAGGATCAGACGCGGCAGCCACCTCGGCGATCCCGTTCGCCCGCGCTCCCAGCGCTGCCCGCACGAGCGCGAAGCTCGGCGCGAGCCAGCGCAGGCCGACCGGCCAACCCGCGACGTTCGGTGGATAGAACGGGACCTGGCCCATCCGGACGCAGAGCTGGGCGGCGAGCATTGGCTGCTGGAAGCCGAGGGCGCCCATGGCCGCGGTCAGCCATTCGACCGGATAGCGGGGTCGTGTCTGGCGGGCGAGAAGGAACGCCGGATCTCGAAGGATCCCCTCCACCAGCGGCCGGACCTGGAGCCCGACGGCCTGGAACAGGTCGCCGTACTGCTGGCGCTGCGCCAACGTGGGATCCGTGCCCATGAGGTAGACGAAGAGTTCGCCGGCGATGAACGGCGAGCAGGCCGGCTGATCGCAGACGGTGTTCACCACGTCCGCGGCAGTCTGCACCTGGCGACCGAGCAGGGTGACCGGAGCAGCCAGGCCGCGCGACGGCACGAATCGCGATCCGCCGGGCGCCTGCGGGTCCAGTCGCCAGCCGGACAGGGCCATGGCCGCCGCGTGAACGTCGTCCTGGGTGTAATTGCCGCGACCCAGGGTGAACAGCTCCATGAGCTCGCGACCGTAGTTCTCGTTGGGGGCCGCTGCCTCGGAGCCGCTGCCGTCGAGGTACCGCAGCATCGCCGGGTCC
>JAYVMQ010000155.1:0-6158 GCA_043758855.1 Chloroflexota bacterium | reverse complement strand
TCGCGGCCGGCACAGTCACGCATTATGCCCTGGCGCCTTCGCCAATCGCCGCGGGTGCAAGCCTGGCCGCCAATTCCACCGTGATGGTCACCGTGTCGGCCGAAGGCTCCACCAATGCCCTCGTGCCGGGGGCGATCGTGTATCTGTCTCTGTCGCAGACCACCGGCGGGGGATCTGCGAGTGTCGGTTCCAAGGTCCTCACCGCGACCCCAGTCGCTTTTACCGTGACGACCGGCCAGATCTCGGTGACCTACAGAACGCCGGCCGTCTTGCCGCCCGGTGGCAAGGACATCATCAAGGCCGCCAACGCGAAGTCTTCGGCATCGATAACGGCCTCCGACTCGTACTCATACTCCAAGGTCATCAGGTATGACTTCCTGGCGACTCCGATCGCGCCTCCTGGCACCCTGGCCTCGGGGGCGACCACGAGCGTTACGCTCACAGCGTTCGATGCCACTAACGTTGCGGTTCCGGGCGCAGTTGTCTACCTGTCATACGCGCCGACCGCCGGTGGCGGAACGGCCAGCGTGGGGATGACGCCTCTGTCGTCGACTTTGACGGCGTTCACAGCGAATCCGAGCGGCCAAGTGGTGATCACATACCACTCACCGGTGACACTGCCGGCAACTGGGATTGACACGATTACGGCGGCGGACGCCGCCAAGAACGCCACCATCACCAGGTCCGACGGCTACTCGTTTGCCGCATCTGGCTCATATCTCTTCAGCCCAAGCCCGATTGCTGCAACGGGCGCGTTGGCCGCCGGTACCACGGTACTCGTGCATCTCACGGCCCTTGATGCCGGAGGCCACGCCGTCGCCGGTGCCGTCGTTTGGATCTCGTTCACGCCAACCGCAGGTGGTGGTTCGGCCAGGGTCGGTTCGAAGACCTTGTCGGCAACGCCTGCCAAGTTCCTAACCGGAAGCACGGGCACAATGACGGTGACGTACAAGTCATCGGCCGCTCCGCCGCTCACCGGCACGGATACGATCACCGTCGGCAACTCCAAGACGGCCCCCACCGTCGTGGTCACCGACGGATACACGTACTGAGTTAGTCTTCGCTCGGGGTCTGCTCCGCGAAAGCGGCGGACCCCGAGCGTCGCATTTGCGGTGACCCTGGCTGCCGCGCCCAGCGCAGCCCAAACTGTCCCGTTTAGTCTTGTGGGCGTCCCGCCCGGCCCAGCCCCGCCCACCGAGCCCGCCGCGTTCAGCCTATCGAGGCGTCCAGGACTTCGCGGACCTTGAGGGCCAGGCGCTCCGGAGTGAATGGCTTGGGCAGGAAGGCCGCGTCGACATCGATCAGCCCGGCGGGCAGCACGGTCGATTCGGCGTGCCCTGACACGAGCAGACACTTCACCCCCGGGGCCACCACGGCCAGCCGTTTCAGCAACTCCGGCCCGCTCATGCCGGGCATGATCACGTCGCTGATGACAAGGTCCAACTCCAGCGCAACGCGTGCCGCGATTTCAAGCGCCTCCACTCCGTCCGACGCCTCGATCACTGTGTAGCCCTGTGCACGCAGACCGACGGCCGCCAGTCGCCGAACGACGGGTTCGTCTTCGACAATGAGGATCGTCTCTGTTCCGGTTGGAGCGGGGCAGACCGGTGCGACAGCCGAGGTAACGGCGGCGGGCCCACCTACACTGGGCAGGAAGATGCGGAACGTCGTGCCGCTGCCCGTCTCGGAGAAGACACGAATGTGGCCGCCGATCTGGCGAACGATGCCGTGGCACGTAGCCAGCCCGAGCCCGGTTCCCTTGCCCCGCTCCTTGGTCGTGAAGAACGGCTCGAACAGGTGCGAGCGGACCTCGTCGCTCATGCCACTGCCAGAGTCGGTCACGGAGAGGCGGACGTGGCTCCCCGCTCGGGCCCCCGGGTGCGCGGCGGCGAAGGCCTCCGTCACGTCCTCCATAGCCGTCTCGATGATGAGCCGGCCGCCCTCCGGCATCGCATCGCGGGCGTTGACGGCGAGGTTGACGAGCAGCTGTTGGATCTGGCCCGGGTCTGCCTCGATGGTCCCAATCCCGGTTTCCAGGGCCGTCTCGACGACGATTTTCTCGCCGAGCAGCGGGATCAGCATCTGGAGCAAGGTGGCGACCAGCACGCTCAGGTCAAGGCGTATAGGTGCCACGATCTGCTTGCTGGCGAAGGCGAGCAGCTGGCGGGTCAGAGTCGCCGCGCGGTCGCCGGCGGCGCCGATTTCGTCCAGGTCGGACCGGAGGGCGTGATCGGCCGCCAGGTTTTCCGGTAGGTCGAGGCGGGCCACCTCAACATAGCCGAGGATCACGGTCAGGAGGTTGTTGAAGTCGTGCGCGACACCGCCGGCAAGCCTGCCGATCCCCTCCATCTTCTTGGCCTGTAGAAGCTGCTCCTGGAGCACCCGCCTCTCGGTGACGTCCTGGATGAGGCCGTCATAGGCGACGAGTGAGCCCGACGTATCAACGCGCGTGACGAGGGTGTTTCGGACCCAGCGAAGTGCTCCGTCTTTGCGCACGATGCGGTGATCGAGCGGCCCGACACGCTCTCCGGCGAGGAGACGGCGAGACTGGTCTACGACGAGCGTCCGATCCTCCGGAACCACCATCTCGACCCACAGAAATGGATCACTCGAGAGTTCTTCGGAGGTGAAGCCCGTCACTGCTAGGCAGCCCGGACCATGAGTCGTCGACACGGCCTGGCCGTCTTTGACGACGACGCTGAAGACGTAATCCGTGATCGTTTCGGTGATGTGGCGGTAGCGCTCCTCGCTCTGGCGGAGGGCTTCCTCGGCCAGCTTGCGATCTGTGATGTCTTCTGAGATACCGAGCAGGTAAGTGGGTCTGCCCGCCGCGTCCAGGATCGGGATCTTCTTCGTATGCAAAATCCGATGAGCGAGTGTGCCGGCCGATTGTGCCTCTTCGGGGATGTCGACCGGCTTGCCAGTCTTTAGGACCTCGCGGTCCTTTGCGGCGAAGAAATCAGCTTCTTCCTTGGGGCTTATGTCGTAGTCGCTCTTGCCCACCAGATCGTCGCGCGAGCGACCCGTCATCCGCTCTCCGGCGCGGTTGATGCGCACGAAACGCAGATCCCGCGCGTCCTTGACGAAGATCATGTCTGGGATGTTCTCTACGATGCTCGCCAGGAATTGCTCACTCTCACGGAGGGCCTCCTCGGCGTGGCGGTGCTCGGTGACGTCCTCGTATGTGCCAAGCACGCCGATGATTCGGCCGTCGGCTGATCGCAGCGGGATCTTGCTGGTTCGCAACCAGATCTCGCTGCCGTCCGAGCGAACCTGCGGCTCCTCGAAGTTGATCTTTGAGATGCCGGTCGCCATGACCTCCCGATCATCTGCTCGGTAGAGGTCCGCCGTCGGCTTCCAGGACATCTCATAGTCGGTCAAGCCGACCAGCTCGCTCGGATCGTCGCAGCCTGCATCGCGCGCGAACGGTGCGTTGCAGCCCACGTACACCGAGTCCGTGTCCTTCCAGAAGACGCGCTGGGGGATGGTGTCGAGCACGAGCTGGAAAATCTCCTCGGAACGAAAGACCTGCTCCTCAGCGGTTGGTGTCCCCATCGAGGCGTGTCGTGCCTCGGTCTCTGGCCGCCCCCGGGCCGCTTCAACGAGGGTTCGCTCCGCCTCGCGGAGGGAGTCCTCCGTGGTCTCAGCACTTTCTCTCGGGCGCGTCGTATCGCCGCCGGCGCCGAGCCGACGACCGCCACTGCTCGCGCCAGCCCTGTCTTGTGGGCTTGGTTCAGGGAGCGATTTGCGAACCAATACGAGGTCTCCACTGAGCCGGCCTGGCGCCCCCGTTCAGGCTTGGACAATGTCGGACCAATCAATCAACTCCGACTCCGCCCGATTGTCGGCGAGGCGATGGTGCTCCGTTGGCCCAGGAGGGTCAAGGGACGATCATCCGACTTGGAGGGCAGTCTAGATCACGGCGACTCCAGTAGGTGTCGCTGTTTGTAATCCCGCCTCCCGCCCTATTCCCTCCGATCTCTCCCTCGCTTTAGGGAGGTGGCGGGCCCACACACAGACGCAAGGGTGCCTTAACTGGCCCGGGCCGCGCGCCGGGCGTTGCCAATGTGGGCGACCTCGGCCTAACATCCGGATCAGGAAGTTGAGGTCGCAATGATGTCGAATTTGCAGGGGCTGAGCCCTCTAAACGTTTTGAGCTACGAACCCGGCGTCTGCAACATCGGTCCGGAAGAGATCGCCCGGCGGCGGCGGGCCGGTCATCTCGGGCTGATCGTGTCGGTGGGACTGTTCGCCGCGCTGCTGGTCATCGCCGCCCCGCCTTGGACGCGGCTCCTACTGGTCGTAACGGCTGGAGTGTCGGCCTCGGGCTACCTCCAGGCGTGGTTCCATTTCTGCGCCGGCTTTGGATCGGCGGGCGTCTACAACCTCGGTCCACTGGGCACGGTTCAGCGCATTAATGATTCACAGGCCCGCTCACGCGACCGGCGCAAGTCGCTGCAGATCGGCCTGGCGAGCCTGGCCATCGGTCTCGCGGTCGGCATCGGAGCTGTGCTGCTGCCGATCCGCTAGACGATCCCCGGCTTCGGCGCCTCGACTGGATCATTGCCGCAAATTCGGCCGAGGCGAGGCACGATAATCGTCACGAGTCGCTGCCGTCAGGCATGCTCGATGCTAGACTCGATGCGACGCTTCCGCGTCTCAGGGAGGCCCCGATAGTCGTGCCCCGGTCAGCCGTTGCCATAGCGTTGCCGCGCCTCGAGTTCGAGGCAGTCCGGGAACACCTTGTCGAGGCCGGCTACGACGCCATCCGCGTCCGTAGCGATATTGAGTTGGAGACGCTTCTTCGGACTCGGGACGACATTCGCCTTGCGGTCCTGGACGGGGAGAACGACTTCGACGGCACGCTTGAGATGTATGCCAGTCTCCACGACGGCGACCGCAACATACCCGCCCTCCTGTTGATGCCCCCGCGGGTGCTCGGCCGCATGGGCCTGGGCGGCCGAGGATCCGTCAAGGATGAGTACTTCACTCGGCCGTATTCGCCCGAGTCGCTCCGCTGGCGCGTGGAGGCGATGCTCATACGTGTCCAGAACGTTCCGGCCGAAGCGGGCGCCGGACCGGTCATAGACGCAGACCTGAGGGAGCCCTCAGACGATGGCTTGGCCTCGGACGAGGGGCCCGCCAACGGCAAGCGCGGCCAGATCGTCATCGTCTTCAACCCCAAGGGCGGTGTGGGCAAGACGACCATTTCGATCAACCTTGGGGCCGTACTCCAGCTCCGCAAAGGTCAGCATGTGCTTCTGGTGGACTGTGACACGGTCACGGGTCATGTAGCGCAGTCGCTTGGGATGGAGAGCCCGCGGACCCTTGCCCGGGCCTGGCGCGACGCCGAGAAGACCGGCATCGAAGAGACGATCGGCCAGATCGCCGCGGTCCACAGCAGCGGACTGAGCGTGCTGGCGTTGGCCTCGTCGCCGCTCCACACGGAAGTTCTCGAGCCCACGCGAGTATCCACCTTGATCAGCGCCGCTCGTGACTCGTACGACTGGATCGTCCTGGATATGCATCCAGACTACGGGCCGCTCAACCAGGCTCTCTTCAAGGAGGCCGACCGAATCCTTGTGCCGGTAACGCCGGACGTGCCCTGTATCCGTGCCGCGGTCCAGTTCCGCGAAGTCGCTGTCGAACTGAACATCCGCGAACGCCTGACGGTGGTCATCAACCGCTCCGATAGCGGTGTAGCCGCGTCAGATGTGCAGCGCGTGGTGGCTGTTACAGCCATAGCCCGCGTCCGGTCCGCCGGCATGCTCTTCGTTCGCGCTTCCGACGAGGGCAAGTCGGCGGTGGAGCGCTTCCCAGACTCGAAAGTTGTGGGCGACATTGACGCCCTGGCCGAGCGTCTCATGACCGGCGTGGAGTCAGACGACGACGATTCAGCGAGCTTCCCGGCCCGAGAACGCATCAGAGGTACCTTCAAGGGACTCTTCGATCGGTTGACGGCGCCAGTCTCCTGACGAACCACCTTCCGGGCGACTCGCCGGGTGCTATTGCGCCCGAGGGGACCCCACAACCTCGGCGGTGCGCTCCAGAAACCATCTGGCAGTGCCGCGAGCGGCGATGTTGAGGAATGCCCGATCGAGCACCGCGCCGATCTCGCCGCCCGGGGGCGCATAGAAACCCTCAAGTCGTAGTTCGGT
>JAYVMQ010000154.1:0-6015 GCA_043758855.1 Chloroflexota bacterium | reverse complement strand
TCGCCTTCGCCCTGGCCGGGACCGTCGACGTGGACCTGACCACGCAGCCGCTGGGCACGGATCGAGACGGCGAGTCGGTGTATCTGCGCGACATCTGGCCTTCCTCCGACGAGGTCCGCACGACCGTTGGCTCGGCCGTAAGCGGCGAGCTCTTCCGGGCTGCGTATGCCTCCGTCTTTGAAGGTGGGCCCGAGTGGAAGGCGCTCGACATCCCGACTGGCGACCGCTACCGCTGGGACGGCGCGTCCACATACGTCGCCCTGCCGCCCTTCTTCGTGGGCCTGCGGGCCGAACCGGAGGCCATTGCCGGCATCGCCGGAGCGCGCGTCCTGGCCCTCCTCGGCGACTCTGTGACGACGGACCACATCTCCCCCGCCGGCTCCATCGCGGCCTGGTCGCCCGCCGGCCAGTGGCTCCAGGCTCAGGGCGTGCCGCCGGCCGAGTTCAACTCGTACGGTTCACGGCGCGGCCACCACGAAGTCATGATGCGCGGCACGTTCGCCAACATCCGCCTCCACAACGCCCTGGCCGAAAAGGAAGGGCCGTTCACGGTCCACCAGCCCAGCGGCGAGGCCACAACCATATTCGATGCCTCGGTGCGCTACGCGGCCGAGGGCGTACCGCTCATCGTCATGGCCGGCAAGGAGTACGGCTCAGGCTCGTCGCGTGACTGGGCGGCCAAGGGACCGCGACTCCTAGGTGTGCGGGCGGTTATCGCCGAAAGCTTCGAGCGAATCCACCGTTCCAACCTGGTGGGCATGGGCATCCTGCCGCTGCAATTCCTGCCCGGTGAGAGAGCAGCGAGCCTGGGCCTGACGGGCCGCGAGTCGTACACGATCGAGTTGCCGGAGGATGGGCTGGCCCCGCGTTCACGCGTCGAGGTGGTGGCCTCGTCCGACGGCCCCTTCGGCGGCGTCATGGGCGACAAGCGGTTCGAGGTGATCGTTCGGCTGGACGGCCAAATCGAACTCGACTACTACCGCCAGGGCGGCATCCTGCCCGCTGTCCTGCGGCGCCTGGCGAAGGAATCCTCCCAGGTCTAGCCGCGGGCTCGGCGCGGCGCGGCGCGGCGAGCCGGCGGGCACGAGGCCGCGGCGAGCCGGCGATGCCGCTACTGGCTCCACTCCGTCGGCTCGCGATCCCAGCGATGGGCGCGCAGCTGAGCGATCAATTCGGGCGGGAGCGGGCCGGTCGCGCTGGCGGCCGCGTTGGCGTCAACGTTGCTTATCTTGCGCATACCAGGAATTACCGTGCTCACGTCCGGGTTCGACAGAATGAAGCGCAGTGCCATCTCGGCCATAGTCGAGCCGTCGGGCACGAGCGGCCTGATCGCGTCCACACGAGCAATCGTGGCCGCCAGGTTCTCCGGCACGAAGTATGTTGCGCGCCAATCTCCCTCGGGCCAGGTTGTGTCGAGGGTGAGGTTGCCGATGAGACTGCCCTCGTCGAAGGGAACGCGAGCGATAACGGCCACGTTGTTCTCACGGCAGGCTGTGAACAACTCGTCCTCCGGTGCCTGGTCAAAGATGTTGTAGATGACCTGCACGGAATCGACGAAGCCGGCTCGAACCGCCTTGATGCCGTTCCAGGGCTCCCAGCGGTTGAGGCTAATTCCAAAGGCCCGAATGGCGCCTTCTCGCTTCAGCTCTGCCACCGTCCGCTGCAACTCACCGCTATCAAGCCAGTCGTCCTCCCAGACGTGCAATTGAAGGAGGTCGATCGTGTCAACGCCCAGGTTCGAGCAGCTGATGTCCACGTACTCCCGCACGTAGGTGCGCGGAAAGACCTGACCGACGGGCACTCCCCGCCGGCTCGGCCACTGGCGATTCTTGGGCGGGACCTTGGTCGCACTGTATATGCGCTTGCCGCTGTGGCGCGTCGCAAGTCGGGCGAGGAGTTGCTCGCTGCGGCCATCGCCATAGGCCTGGGCCGAGTCGTAGAAATTGACGCCCTTGGAGGCAGCCAATTCCAGCGCGGCAATCGACTCCTTGTCGTCGGAGCCGGACCAGCCGCCCATGCCCCACATCCCGTAGCCGAGTTCGCCGACCTGCCAGCCCAACCGCCCGAACGTCCGGAACTTCATCCTGTCGCCTCCCCGCACGACGCCACTCCGGCGCGATGAGTTGCACTTATGCCTGTTGCATCGTACCGCCCCGAACCACTCCGGATTCGGCTCGCCCGTACGCGTCTCCTGGGAGAACGCACCGGCTTCACACTTCTGGGCCACGGGTCGCGACAAGAGGCCCGGCCGAGGCAGGAATCGCCGTTTCTGTAACGTTTGGCGATCGCCTTCGTTACTAGAACTGACATGCGCCGAATGCGCACTGTCCCAGATCACGGAGGACAGACTCAATGACCGAACGTATTCCTAGCCTTGGCTTCGGTAGATTCGTTGCCGGCTTCATCGGCGTGGTGGCCATGGTTGCCCTGGTAACGGGAGCAGTCGCAGCGTCGGGAGCCCCTTCTCGCGAGTCCCAGGCGATGGCTTCCCTCAGCTCGACAGGGACCTCCCCGGCTGCTGCCAAGATCGAGGCCACTAAGGCCCCCGAGGCCACTGGTCCCGCGTCGAGCCCGACGTCGATCACGAAGCCAGGTGCCTCGTGCAATCCGTCAGGGGATAACAAAGAAGACGTGACCGACAACAAGGCCGGGGGACAGTCCAAGACGAACGACGAGCAGTCGCCGAATGCTTCCGCGTTGCCGACCGTGTCGCGGACTCCCGAGCCCTCCGAGCCCCCGACCTGCCTGAAGGCCGATCCGGATAGCCACGGCGACAAGATGAGCGGCAAGACGGATGAGCCGGCTGCCGGCACCTACGACGGCCCTGGTCACAGCCAGGGCCGTAACCAGGGCGCCCCTAAGGGCGAGCATTCAGACCATTAGTTAGACACGCTTACTGGCGACGGACGGAGCTGCGATCGTGATACTTGACATCTCAGCCGAGGCCGTCGCCATTGTGCGCCGGAAGTGCGCCGCGCCGGCGCTTGCAGGACGCCGCCTCAGGACCGATCATCGGCCGCAGGGCGCGTCGGCAGTGGTCGGTCGATGGCCTTGTGAGGCTAACCCGTCCGAACGGCCAACTCTAGAGACCAGCCTATGCCCGAAGACGAGATCCAGATACTCGTACAGCGCGCGCAAAACGGCGACGGTGCCGCCTTCGCCGTGCTCTACGACGTATTCGCACCTCGCCTCTATCGCTTCTTCCGATTTCGGGTCCCGGCCGCCGATGCGGCCGAAGATATGACCCAGAGAGTGTTCCTCAAGATGGTCGAGCAACTCCCCAACTACGAGGCCAGAGGGATTCCGTTCGCGGCGTGGATCTTCCGCGTGGCCCGGAATACCTGGATCGACGAGGAGCGCACGACACATCCGTCCGTGCCGATCGAGGACATCTCCGAAAGCGCGTCAGAGACCGACGGCCCCGAGCTCCTGGCGATGGCTTCGGTGGAGTCGGAGATGTTGAGGGAAGCGATTGCTTCCCTGCCGGCCGATCAGCGAGAAGTCATCGCCTGCCGTTTCTTTGCGGGCCTGACCTCGCACGAGACTGCGGCTCAGATGGGACGGAGCGAGGGATCAGTCCGAGTCATGCAACATCGGGCCCTGGCGGCCCTGCGCCAGCGATTGCCAAACATCGATCGGGCGACCGGCGCCGACCCTGAGGTCGTTCGATGAGGCTGCTCTTCCGCGGTCGACCTGCCTCCGACATCGACGATGGCCCGCTAGCCGAGGTGCTCGGCAGATATGCCGTCGAAGCACTGGCGCCGGATGACGCGACTCTGTCGCGCATGGGGACTGCCGTCCGGGCCGCGTTCGTGGCTGCGATGATGGCACGCAATGAAGGCCTCGCGCCTGAAGAGGCTCCTCTCGGAGGAGCCCCGCGGCGCTGGGGGGCTATGTCGTGGAACAGACGCCGCGCATTCGCGGCAATGGCCGTGGTCGCGATGCTCGCGTTCTCGACAGTGGGACTCGCCACTGCGCAGAGCGGACCGGGCCAGCCCTTCTATCGGTTGCGGCTCAGCATCGAGTCGGTCAACTTGCCGCCGGACGGGTCGAAGAGCCGGACGGAGGCAGACCTCGATCGGTCTGAGGCGCGAATCGTAGAGGTCGGCGTCGAAGCGGCATCCTCAAACTGGAACGGTGCCGCAGATGCTGCCGCCGCTTACCGAGAGGTAATCTCAACGATCGCCCTTCCGACAGACGCGTCGTCGAAGGGCAGCGCGATGCAGCGCTTGGACAAGCAGCTGGGCCATCTGGAGCAGCTCCGCGCATCGTCGCGTGGACCAGAGACGGCCGAAGTGGATGGCGCCATCGCGGCCCTTTGCCGGATCCTCGGGATCCCGACGCCGACGCCGATTCCTGCGCCGGTCACCAGCGCCGGCCCTGGAGCTTCGAACCATGACGGATCGCACGAGACTGCCCCGCCGAGTGCCACCGCTAGGCACGCCTCCGAACCGGACCATTCGCCGGGGACGGGCACGTCGCCGAATCATGGTGAATCAGGCAACTCCGGTGGCGACCACCAGGGCCCCAGTTCCAAGCCGAACGACAACGATGCCAAAACGCCGGGGCCGTCAGATCCGCCTGGCGAAAGTCACTGATCCCCATAGCCAGGCGCGCGCCGCGGCTGCCGCGAAGCCTGCGAGCGCTACGAAGAAATGGAGCCGTCGCCCCTATTTCGCGAGCAGCTCTTCCATCGCCAGGACACGGATCCCGGCCGCATTCAGGGCCGCCAGCGCCACATCGGGGTTCTCGAAGCGGAAGATGATCGCCGCCTTGCCGCCGCGCGACGCCGCTCCGAAGTCGTACATGTACTCGACTCCAAGACCCGCGTCCTCAATGGCGGCCAGTGCTCGCGCAAGACCTCCCGGCTTGTTATCGACCTCGACGGGCACGACCTCGGTCATCCGGACGACCATTCCGGCCTCTTCGAGGACCTCCTTGGCCGCCTCCGGATCGCGAACGATGAAGCGCAGGATACCGAAGTTGGATGTGTCCGCCAGGGACATCGTCAGAAGGTCGATACCGGCCGCGGCCAATGTCTCGCACGGTTCGCGAAGCTGACCGGGCCTGTTCTCCAGAAAGAGTGAGAGCTGCTGGAGTTTCATCGATGTCCTCCATTGGCGACGCGCAGCCGCTATATGTCTGTCAAACGTTGCGGAGATCCGTGACTCGCTTGGCCTTGCCCTCGCTTCGAGCGAGCGAGCGCGGACCCACCAAAGTGATTTTCACGCGGATACCTAAGATGTTCTCGATCGAAGCCTCGAGCCGGCGCTGGAGGGCCTCTAGCTTCCGGATTTCGTCCGAGAAGGCCTCCGGCGTGACTTCGACCTTGACCTCCATCTGGTCCAGGCCCACCTCGCGCGTGAGGACGATCTGATAGTGGGGCAGCGTGCCCTCAACTCGCAGCAGCGCGGTCTCCACCTGGGACGGGAAGACATTCACGCCGCGGATGATGAACATGTCGTCCGAACGCCGGCTGATGCGGTGGATGCGTCGGAGCGTCCTGCCGCAGGCGCACTGCTCCGGCACCATGGTCGTCACGTCGCGGGTCCGGTATCGAATCATCGGCATGGCCTGCTTCGACAGCGTCGTCAGGACCAGCTCTCCCTCGGTGCCGTCGGGCAGGACCGCGCCTGTTTCGGGGTCGATGATTTCCGGATAGAAGTGGTCCTCGAAGATGTGCAGGCCGCGCTGCTCGGAGCATTCGACGCCGACGCCGGGCCCGATGATCTCCGACAGCCCGTAGATGTCGTAGGCCCGGATGCCGCTGTCGTCCTGGATCCGCTCCCTCATGGAGTCGCTCCAGGGTTCGGCCCCGAAGACGCCGACCCTCAGCTTGGAGAAGTCGATCTTCATCTCTTTGGCTGACTCGATCAGGTGCAGGAAATAGCTCGGCGTGCAGCAAATGGCGGTGACGCCGAAGTCCGCCATGACCATGAGCTGGCGCTCGGTATTGCCGCCGCTGATCGGGATGACGGTGGCGCCGAGGGCCTCGGCCCCGTAGTGCGCGCCCAG
>JAYVMQ010000153.1:0-7324 GCA_043758855.1 Chloroflexota bacterium | reverse complement strand
ATTGACGCCCTCCAGGCTGGCGGCTCCGGCCCGGCCAGCCGGACCGGCCGCAACGCCACTAATCTCCCAGACCGCGGGATTGCCGTCCGGGCGAGAGCCGGGCGCACGCGCCGCCGAGGCCGCGGCCAACCGCCTCGCCGAGGCCGCGGCCAACCGCGGCGAGCGCCCGGTCAGCGCCTCCTCCTCGACCCGCCCGTCCTCGACGCGCAGCAGTCGGTCGGCGGCCGGCAGCAGCATCTCCAGTCGATGTTCGGCCACGACAACCGCCCGCCCGGCTCGTGCCAGCGCCCGACACGCCGCGAGCACTGCCTCCGCACCTTCGGGATCGAGCTGCGATGTCGGCTCGTCGAGCGCCACGAGCTCGGGCCGGAGCGCCAGCACCGCGGCAAGCTGGACCCGCTGACGCTCACCGCCGGAGAGCGTCGTAAGCCGGCGCCCCCGCAGATGCTCGATCAATAGCTCGGCCAACACCTCGTCCACCCGGTCATGCATCTCGGCGCGTGGCATGGCCGCGTTCTCGAGGGCAAACGCGATCTCGCGCTCCACCACCCCGTAGACGGACTGCGTCTCGACGTCCTGAAAGACCAGGCCGACTCGCTGTGCCAGCCGAGGGATCGGCGTTCGAAGCGGATCGAGGCCGGCAACGGTCGCCGAGCCGGAGATGCGGCCGCCGTGGAATTGCGGAACGAGCCCGTCGAAGAGGCGCAGCAACGTCGACTTGCCGCCACCGGAGCTGCCCGCAACGAGCGTTAGGCCGGGCCGGATTTCAAGATTGACCCACCGAAGGGCCGGCGAGTCGGCGCCCGGGTAGGTGTAGGTGAGGCCCTCGAGTCGGGCGATCGGGCCGGCCATCAGTCGGCGCCCCCAGGGGTGGGGCGGCCAGGCGGTCGGCGCGGCACGAAGGCCGGCAATGCCAACGCCAGGCAGCCGGCGACGAGGGCGGGATGGATCGGCGGCCAGGCCAGCGTCGGATACGGGTACCAGTCCAGCGGTGCTCCTAGGAGACGGATGCCGATAAAAAGGACGGCACTGCCAAGCGCCCCAGCAATTACTGCACTCTCCCATTTGCCCCAACTCGACCGGGCATACGAAGTTCGTCGGCCGGCCCCGAAGCCTCGCGCCTCCATCGCCTCCGCCAGCAGGACTGAATCCTCGATCGCCGTCAGAACTACGGGAACCAGAACCTCGTTCCACGACCGGATGCCGCGGGGCCGCCAGCCGCGCATCGTCTGGGCGTCTCGCACGGCCGTGAATGTTCGGCCCAAGCCCCCGACGAGGTTCAGGGACGTGGCCACGGCAATGCCGGTCCGCTCCAGTGCACCGGGCATTGAGTCGACGACGTCATGTGGCTCCAGGACGAGCGAGAGTGGAGCCACGGCAAGCAGGGCGGCGACCAGTCCGAGGCCAAGGGCCCCGCCAAACGCCAGCGACTCCACGGTCAACGGGCCGCCGACGAGCGGCCAATCGGAGGGCAGCCGCACGATGACGTGCACCCCGGTGTGGCTGGCCAGAACGTTGACCAAGGCCGCGAAGGCCGCCGCCAGCACCACGGCCAGCGCGAGCGGCCGCACGCGGCGGCCTTTGGGGAGCCACGTCAATAGAACGTTCAGGGCCGCCAGGGCCACAAGGCCGCGGTAGATCGGGTTGGTAGTGGACAGGGCCACGGTCACGGCCGCAAGCGACCAAGCCAGCCAGGCCCGAGGGGCCAGGCCGGGCTGGGAGCTCACCGTGGCCGCACCCGCATGGCGAAGAGCCGCAGCAGCGCCAGCCCCGCCAATCCAACGCCGGCCACGGCCGCCGCCAGCAACCCTAAGTCCAGGCCCGAGCCCGAGCCAGGGCTGCCGTCACTCGGACGAGACGGCGCGTTCGCCACGGCCGCAACTCCGGCCACCGCCAGAGCTGGCGACTCACGGCCCGTGACGCCGGCCGGGGCGCCAATCGTGGCTGCGGCCGATGCCCCCGCATGGGCCGTGGCCGTCGCAGCCAGCGGGCTGCAAACCCCGGGCGCGGCGGGCGCGGGCGGAGTGCCTGCGCTCGGCACGTAGCGGAAGCCTTCCGCGTCGCCATCGGCGAGGGTGAGCGCCGATATGCCAATATTGGCATACTGCCAGGTACCGCCGCCGCGTGAGACGAAGACAGCCCAATAATGGTCCTGGCCGGGGCACGAGGAGTATCTCGCCGGCTCCGCGTCGAGTGCACACACGGCAGCGCCAAAGCCACCGAATGTCTGGCCGGACCATGCCACGCCAGACCGGTTCAGCAGTTCCTCGCCGGAGATCGAGCCCGAGTCAAAGGCGACGCAACGGGTCACCACCGAGCCGTTGGCGTGCTCCACGACAAGGGGCGCGTGGTTGGAGCCGGAAGCCGCGCAGCCGGGCACGACCGCAGCCACGGGCGCGAGCGAAGCGAGCGCCGCCAGCACCGCCGTCAGGAGGGCCAGTACGAGCGCATGCCGCAGTTGCGGGGCCCGCCGCATCAGCGCTTCTTCGGCCGCCGAAGGAGCAGCCAGCCACCGACGACTACAACGACCCCGCCCAAAGCCACAACGAGGTAAGCGAGGATCGCTGGCACGCCGCCTGATGGTGTGGATGAAGGGTCGGGGCCGGCCGCTGTCTTGGCGGTTGGGGCCGCAGCTGCGGCAGCGGTCTGATTCCCGCAAGCTGTCGTCGCCAACTTTCGACCGGCGGTCCAGTGAACGGCCGCGCCATACGGGGCTCGCATCAGAGCGGCCGGAACCTGGCTCGTCGTGAAGGCGTCGGGCGCGCCGCCCGGAAATGCGAAGCCGCCACTAGCCGCCTGGATCGACCGCAGGTGCGTCAGCACCGAGTTGCCGCCCTGTAGCCAGGCGGCGCTTTGGGGGTCCTGGCCGGCCGCGACAAGCGCCTGGAGGACGATCGAGTCGGAGTCGGGATCGCTTGCCAAAGGCTTGGACGGGTTCTGGTACGGGAATCCGCCGTCGGCGAGTTGCTGCGTGTGAAGGTAGGCGAGACCCGCGACGTCGGCCGTGCGGACGCCTGCGGCATCCAACGCCATCAGCGCGATCGCCGTTGAGTTGGTGTCGCCCTGGCCCGCAGCTACCAGCGTCGTCCCGTAGCTCCAGCTGCCGTCGGAATCCTGCAGCGCCTTCAGCTCGGCCGACGCCTCTGCCGGCACCGTGCCACCGGCAGCGACGAACGCCAGAATCGCGAACGACTGGCTGAACGTGGAGCCAGCGCCGAACGCGCCGGTCGCGGAATGGTAGAGGGCAATCAGTCTGGCCTTCAAGTCGCGCCCGGCGAAGCTGGCAGGATCGCCACCGGCCGCGACCACGGCCAGGATCGTCTTGCCCGTCTTCGCCGCGTCGCCCGCCGCCGCATCCGAAGCGGTCGCGAGGTAATCCAGGGCCGTGGCTGTGCCCGCGCAGCCGTGGAGAGTTGCCGGGTCGTAGCCGGCCGCCGCCGCCCCGATCACAAAGTCGGCCGTCTCGCCGATCGACCCGTCGATAGATCCGTTCGTCTTCTGGGTCGCCAGCAAGTAGTCTAGGGCTGCCGTCGCCCGCTCGGAATCGGTCGGCACTGTCGAGGCTAGGGCATTGGGAGCCGCCGCCACTCCGGCGAGCGGCAGGATGAGGAGGGTCGCCAGTATCGCGCTGGCGACGAACAGTTTTCGCATTGTTCCTCCGGCGGCATAGCCCGCCTGCCGGAGGGGACCTCGCCGCCGGAGGCCTCCCATCCGATCCGCGCAGGTGGGTGACATGCGCCGTTCGGTCAGGTCTCCTGGCTTGCGGATCTTCAAAGCCATTGGCTTCCGCCAATGGCTTTGCGTCGCTGCTGGCCGCCTTCCCGGGCTTTCGCCCCGTGGCGTGCGATTGAGCCTCCGCTCAGTCGCCAAACTCATTGGCTTCGCCAATGACTCGCCAGCCGCTCCTCGCTTACAGTTGCGCGACAGCGCCGGTTTCACACCGGCTTCCCTGATACGAGCGGCCTATTCAATTGCATGCGGAGGATACCGCGCGTGGAGAAACGGCGCCAGCCCGTCCGCAACCGAACAGTGCCGGAGACCATTCGCGGTTCCAGGCGCTTCCTTTGGTCCACCGGCTGCGCTCGGAGCCGGAAAAGCGAGCCACCGCCTCAAGTCTCGGCCTAGCGGCGAGGTCGCGCTCCCTCGATGGTCAGCTCGAACCAGATGGCGCGTTCGGGGTCGAGAAGGTTGTCGACAATGCGGCCAATTGACTCGCGGTAGGCCGGCCACACGGCCAGCCGAAGCGCTTCCTGTAGCGAGACCCAGCGCCCGTCATCGTGCTCGTCCGAGAGGACAGCCTCGGCCAGCGAACCGACACGAACGGCAAAGACGGCGCTGCTGAGAATGGCCTCTACGGACGGCTCGTGGAACTGATTGACCTGATCCAGGTCGTAAAAGCCGAGGATTTCCGGCGCCCCGAAGCCCGTCTCCTCGCGCAGTTCTCGCAGCGCGCCCGCCGCCACGCTCTCGCCCGTCTCTAGAGAGCCCGAGACGCACTGCCACAGACCCGACAGGATTCGACCCGGCGAGCGGCGCATCATCAGGATTTCTAGAGTGGACGTATCCGACGGTACGGATATCACCTTCTCAGCGGAGGCCGGAGAAGAAGCTCCGCTTCGATCCCGAAAGACCCAGACCTCGACCAAGTCCGGACGGAAGGGACTCATACGCTCATCACTCCAGTCCACCGCGCGCCGCGCCGGCCGTCGGCCGTCAAATGCGCTCGAAGCGATCGACGGGGACTACGAAGATGACGGCTCCACCCACTTCCACTTCCAGTGGGTAGGGCATAAAGAACTCGCCCGGCTCCATGATCGGCATGATGGGGCTCACGGTCTGAGTGCGGGAGTGGCAGTGCTGGCGCACCACGCTGACGATGTCTTCCACCTGCGCTTCGTCGACGCCAAGCAGGATCGTGGCGTTGGACTGTTTGAGAAACCCGCCCGTGCTGTGCAGCCAGGTGGCCCGGAAGCCGGCAGCGAGCAGGGCATCGATGAGGGTGCGGGCATCCTCGTTGTGAACGACCGCGACGACAAGCTTCACGAGCCGAGTATAGGACGCAAGACGAGGCAGACTACATGCGAATCCCACTCGTCGGACCAACCCCACGGCCACAAAGCCGAAGATCGGCAGACAATCCGATCGCGGGGCCACGGCACGGGCCGTACAATCGGCAGACAAACCGTCGCCCATGGAGGACATGTGTCGGGGGATCGACCGATTCACAAACGAACAGATGGCCAGATGTTCGCGGCCGCCGCTGCCGCCGCCGCTCGCGGCGACGATCTGGACGATCAACTGGCTGAACTGCTCGGGCTGGCCGTCGAATACCTTGGCGCAACCCAGGGTGCGACCTACCTCCTAAATGCCGACCATGACGAGCTTGAACTGGCGGTCAGCTATGGCATCGAGGACGGGGCGACCGACGAAGCCGACGCGGTCAAGTCAGCCTCAGAAAGCCACGACCCGCTGGCCGATGCGGTCCGTTCCCGGCGTCCGCTCAATGTGGACGACGCGGGACACGTAGCAGTGCTCAGAACGGCCAAGACGGCCCTGCTTCTGCCACTGGTCGTGCGGCGCGACGGCATCGAAGTCTCGTTGGGCGTGATGGCCCTGGGATTCGCGGGTCCGCTCCCCACGCGCGAGGCACAGACTGGTGCGGAGCCGCTGGCGGACCTGGCGGCCGTGGCCGTCGAACGAGCCCTGGCCTTGTCGCTCGGTTCAGAGCGGGCCGAGTGGTTCGACAGGTTGGCCCACATCGATCAGCTCACCGGCTTGGCCAATCGCCGCACCTTGGACAGGATCCTGGATCTGGAAGTGGCCCGAGCCGGCCGCCAGGGCGTGTCGCTGAGCATCGCGATCTTCGAGATAGACCGCTTCTCGGAGATTCAGAAGGGCGGCGGCAACGCTGCGTCGGACCAGGCTCTCAAGCGAGCGGCCCAGATCCTGGCAGAGTCGGTCCGGCTGGTCGACACGATCGCTCGCTACGGCAATGAACAATTCGTCCTCGTGGCTCCCGGCCCGGACGGGCTGGTAGTGTCAGAACGGCTCGTGCGCGGCATCGCCGCGCTACCGCCCGTCGATGGCGTGGCTATCTCCGTCTCGGCAGGCATTGCCAGCTTCCCCCTGGACGGTCGCACCCCGGAAGCGCTGATGGCCATTGCGGAGACGGCCATGCAGTCGGCCCGCCAGGCCGGCGGCGGCCGATTGATGGCGGTTCCGGCGGAGTAGAAGGGCGCATCCTGGGGGGCGCGACGCTAGCCCGAAGCGACGCTCGTGAATCCGCTGGCGCTACAGCGAGATGGTGCCGCTGACGATCGTAGGCCCGGTGGGCTTCGTCACGTTGGAGTTCGGCTCCTTGCCGACGAAGATCCGGAGGCTCTCCGAGGTTGGAGCGTTCTCCACGTTGAGCCAGCCCACACCTGAGTCGTCCACGATGAAAGATCCGACCTTAGACGGCACGCCGCTGGCGGCGGTCAGCCAGACCACGTAGACCTCGTCGCCCTTGGTGGGCTGGAGGTTGTTAACCTTGACGATTATGTTGCCGGTAGGTCGGAGAACAGCCAGACCACCAGAACGGCTGTGGTCGAAGGCGACCAGCACTGCGGACCGGGTGTCCGACTGAAGGTAGTTCAAGATATCGTCTGTGCCACGAGGCTTGCCGACACCTGTTTGAACGGCCAGAGCGTATCCGGCCACGACGACGATCAGGGCTGCAGCGGCCGCGCGCCCGAACCAAACCGCGGCCCGGCGGCGGCGAGTGGCTCTGACGGTACCCAACGAAATGACCCTGGCCGGAGCGACGGCTGCCACCGGCGCCGCGACGCGGCGCGCGAACGGCGTGTCGACGAGGCGGCGCGCGAACGGCTCGCCGACTAGGCGGCGCGCGAGGAAGTCCGACTTGGCGGCCTCGATCACCGACTTCCGGAGCCAGGCCGGCGGCTCGACCGGTTCGAGCGACTCGGCCAGGTACGGAAGCACGCCACCCAGTTCATCGACCTCCGGGTGCGCCTTCGGGCAGGAGTCCAGGTGATCTTGGACTGCGATCATGTCGTCCGTATCGAGTGCTCCGAGCACAAAGCTGGAGGCCAAATCGCGGACGCGGTCGCATGTCAGGGTGGCCATCTCAGGCCAGGCCCTTCTTGGAACTGGATGCCGACGTAGTCACGGCCACTTCGTTGAGACCCACCAGCTGATCGCGAAGTGAGGCCAATCCGAGCCGAATTCGGCTCTTGACCGTGCCGAGGGGGGCGTGGGTGCGTTCAGCGATCTCGCGCTGGGTCAGGCCGTCGAAGTAGGCGAGCTCGATGACGTCGCGTTGGGC
>JAYVMQ010000152.1:0-4127 GCA_043758855.1 Chloroflexota bacterium | reverse complement strand
CGCCGGCGGGCCAACCCGCGTCGCCCTGCTTGGTTCGGGCGGCTCCATCGGGCGCCAGGCCGTCGATGTGCTGCTTCGCCACCCAGACGCGTTCCGGGTCGTAGCCCTGGCCACGGGCTCACAGGCTCAGATACTCGAAGAGCAGGCCCTGCAGCTTCGGCCGGAGGTGGTCTCCCTTTCGGATGCCCGCGCCGCTGCTCGGCTGGAACTCCCCCTCGGAACGGACTTCATCGGCGGGCCTGACGCGCTCGAGGCGATTGCCACGCGACCGGACGTTGATCTTGTGATCGTTGCCACGGGCGGGCTGGTCGCCCTGCGATCCGTTCTCGCGGCCTTGGAGGCGGGCAAGATCGTGGCCACGGCCAACAAGGAGACGCTGGTGGCAGGCGGCCACCTGGTCATGCCACTCGCCCGCAGGCTGGCGGCGGGAGTCGCCGCTTCGGCTGGCACCACCGGCGATCCGCATCATCCGCTGGCAAGCCCGCTCGGCTGGCTGCGCCCGATCGACTCGGAACATTCGGCCATCTGGCAGTGTTTGGTGGGCGAGGACCAGACGGCCATCGAGCGCCTGATTCTGACCGCGTCCGGCGGGCCATTCCTCAACTCCACCGCCGCCGAGTTGGCCACGGTGATGCCTGAGCGGGCCCTTCGCCATCCCACCTGGACGATGGGCTCGAAGATCACGATCGACTCCGCCACGCTCGCCAACAAGGGCTTGGAGATCATCGAGGCACGCTGGCTGTACGATGTGCCACTCTCGAAGATCTCGGTGGTCATCCACCCGCAGAGCGTCGTCCATTCGGCAGTGCACTTCGTGGACGGCTCAATCAAGGCCCAACTGGGAACACCGGACATGAGACTTCCCATCCAATACGCCCTTACTTACCCCCAACGAATGCCCTCACCCGCAGCCGCTGTGGATCTGATCGCCGCCGGCCGACTCGAGTTCCGTGCCCCGGACGAGCAGCACTTTCCGGCCCTTCGCATCGCTCGCGATGCGGGCCTAGCGGGACCTCGTGCCAGCGCCGCGCTGATCTCGGCCGATGAGATCGCCGTGGCCAGGTTCCTGGGCGGAAGTCTGGACTTCAATGGCATCCCGCGGCTTCTCGGCGCCGCAGTCGAGCGGTTTGGCACGTCCCCTTCGGCTGAGTCGGCCGAACCCTCGCTCGATCAAATCTTTAGTCTGGACGCCGAAGTCCGGAGCTTTGCGGAGTCATATCGATGAGCCTTGCCGGCTTGTTTTCTGGGATCGGCGGCGTTGTCGGGCTGTTTCTGATCCTCATACCGCTGGTCCTGCTCCACGAGCTGGGCCACTTCATCATGGCCCGCCTGGCCCGCATCCGGGTTCTCGAGTTTGGGCTGGGCTTTCCGCCCAGGGCCAGGATCCTCGGCCACGACCACGAAACGGAGTACACGCTCAACTACCTGCCGATCGGCGGCTTCGTACGGCTCGAGGGCGAAGAGACTGACTCTGATGATCCTCGCGCCTTCACCAACTCCTCACTGCCTAAGCAGCTGATTGTTCTCGCGGCCGGCGTGGCCATGAATCTGGTGGTCGCCGTATTTCTCTTCTTCGTCGTCGCCTGGGCCTTCAACCCGGTCATTCAGACGACTATCGGCGCCGTCCAGGCCGGCTCGCCGGCGGCGTCAGCCGGCCTTCAGTCTGGCGACTCGATCGTATCGATCGATGGCCGTACCTATCGAAAGCCGTCGGTGCTGGAGTTTTCCAACGCGGACTTTACTGACTCCTGGCGCCAGGATCTGCTGAGTCATGCCGGCCAAACCGTCAACATCATCGTTGCGGATGCGAACGGCAAAGAACGCACTGTTGTGGTGACGCTGCGTGTGCCCACTCCTGAGAAGGCGGGCGCCCTAGGAGTGTCGATGGGCGGTTCCTACATCACAACGCCCGGAGATCCGGTCAGCGCGGCCGGATTGGCGGTCGCGGGCACGGGCCGGGCAATGAACCTGATCCTCGGCGCCGTTGGTGACATCGGCAAGCAGTTGGCGACCAACCCAGCGCAGGCTCCACCCGGAGTCCAGGGTCCGATCGGCATTGCCGCCGACATCGCTTCGGTCGTTAGCCAGCCCAACGCCTTCATGATTATGCTTCTCCTGGCGGGCGTCATCTCGGCCAACCTGGCTCTGGTGAATGTGCTGCCACTGCCGGTCCTCGACGGCGGCAAGATGGTGATCATGGTCCTCAAGCGGCTCTTGGGCGCGAAGGGCGTCGGCGCATTCGAGGCCTTCGCCTACGTCGCCAGCTTCGCCCTTCTCCTGGCCTTCATGGGCTGGATCACCTTCTTCGACATCCTTCGAGTCAGCGGCCAATAGCTATGGACGCTGCCGCTTTCGCGTCCCGACGAGAATCGGTTGCGGTTGACGTAGGCGGGGTCATCGTCGGCGGCGGCCGCCCGATCGTCGTCCAGTCTATGACGAACACGGACACTGCCGATGCCGACGCAACGGCAATCCAGGTTGCCCGGCTGGCCCACGCCGGCTCCGAGTTGGTTCGGATCACCGTCAACAACGAGGCTGCCGCGGCCGCCGTGGCGGTCATAGCCCAGAAGGTCCGCGGGCTCGGGCAGGAAGTGCCGATCGTGGGTGACTTCCACTACAACGGCCATAAGCTGCTGACTCAGTTCCCGGAGGCGGCCAGGGCGTTAGCCAAGTACCGGATCAACCCCGGCAACGTTGGCCCGGGCCGCCATCACGACGAGCACTTTGCGGCCATCGTTCGGGTCGCCGTCGAGAACGAGAAGCCGGTCCGGATCGGTGTCAACTGGGGCTCGCTCGATCAGGCTGTCCTAACCGATCTGATGAACGCTAATGCGCGCCTACCGGAGCCGAGAGATGCGCGCGAGGTCATGATCGATGCCATGGTCGAGAGCGCACTTCGATCGGCCGAGCTGGCTGAGGCGACTGGCCTGAGGCACGACCAAATCATCCTGTCGGCCAAGGTTTCCGGCGTTCGCGACCTGGTCGATGTCTACCGCCGACTGGCCGCCCGCTGCGACTACCCGCTCCATCTGGGCCTCACGGAGGCCGGCATGGGCATGAAGGGGGTCGTGGCCTCGACCGCGGGGCTGTCCATCCTGCTCGCCGAAGGCATCGGCGACACGGTCCGCGTCTCGATCACGCCGGAGCCGCGCGGCGATCGGACCGAGGAGGTGGCCGTCGCTCAACAGGTCTTGCAGTCGCTCGGGCTGCGCTCGTTCATGCCGCAGGTGTCGTCGTGCCCTGGCTGCGGTCGCACGACGAGCACCTACTTCCAGGAACTGGCCCGCGACATCCAGACCTACCTGCGCGACCAGATGCCCCTGTGGCGGGAACGACACCCCGGCGTCGAGGAACTGCGCGTGGCGGTGATGGGCTGCGTCGTCAACGGCCCGGGCGAGTCCAAGCACGCCGACATCGGCATCAGCCTGCCCGGCACGTTTGAGGAGCCGGTGGCGCCGGTCTTCATCGACGGCGTGTTGGACCGCACTCTACGCGGAGACCACATCGTCGAGGAGTTCGAGGCGATCCTGGATCAGTACGTGGAGCGCCGCTTCCCATCGCCGGGGAGACCTGCTCGTCAGACTCAGTAGCCGTTGCCTCCGCTGCCGCCGTTGTTGCAGGCAGCAAGGATCAGCGGCAGAGCCGCGAGGGACAGCCACCAGGCGTGCCGTCCGAGCCGGGTCATCTTGGACTTGATGGTCATCATTGGGGGATCTCCCGCGTTAGGGTTTCAATCTCTATACGCTGCGCCAGCGGGAGAGGACTGCGAGTTGCGCCGGCCGCGACTGCCCCTTGTTCGCCGCAACGGCTCAGGCGCTACGATTGCGGGAAAGCAGCGCGGTACGGTTCGCCCAGAGGAGGAACAGGGTGCCCAAAGAGGGTTTCGTCACCAGCATTACCCGCCAGTCCGAGGACTTCCCGGGTTGGTACAACGATGTCGTCCTGAAGGCGGAGCTGGCGGACTACTCGCCGGTTCGGGGCTGCATGATTATTCGGCCGTATGGATACGCCATCTGGGAGTCGATGCAGGCCGAGCTGGACGGCCACATCAAGCGCACCGGCCACAGCAACGTGTACTTCCCGCTGTTCGTGCCGAAGTCCCTGCTGGACAAGGAAGCCGCGCATGT
>JAYVMQ010000151.1:0-4273 GCA_043758855.1 Chloroflexota bacterium | reverse complement strand
GAAGCTCGGCTCGGTCGTCGTCGCGATTCCCGCGGCGCGGGTCGCAGACTTCGCCACCGCGGCCCTCACCTCGACCTTCTATCTCGCCCTCGACCCGGCGCAGCCAGCGGCGTCGGCGGCGCCATGACCGCGCGCGGCCGACGACGGACAAATCAACGTCCTACCGGCAACCACCCCGCTCGAGAGGCAGGAGCGCTCACCGCCACTGCACGGGTTCGAACGACGAGCGGGACCGCAGGCTGCTCCACCTAGGAAGACGGCGGCGCCCCGAACGAACCAGTCGCCGCCAGGCATCACACCTCAGCCTAGGTTGTGATCTCGACGGGTATCCCCACTTCCTGGGCCACCGGGGTCCAGATATCGACGTCCTGACCCGGCGTCTCGACCGAGACGACGAGGGAGTAGCGAGCGCCTCGCTCGCTGTGGTCACCGGATGGCCGTTCTTTCCACCAGCCGGTCACGGGAAAGACGGCAATCGCACCGCGCTGAGCGAGGTCGGCCGCCGTGCCGCTCCAGATGTCGGCATGAAGAGCACCGGACACACGGTGGTCGGGGCCGAAGAACCACTCGGAGGCATCGCTGCCATGGCTCGGCGGGCGGCGCTCTTCTTCGGCCAGAGCGAGCTGGTTGATCCGCTTCCGAAAGTCGTCGTTTGACTCTGTCGCTCGACGCACATCGAACCGCAGGCCGTGCGACGCATAGCTGTAGCGACGAGCCCATCCCCGCCGGGCGGGGTTTGGCTCTATGAAGTAGGAGAGGGTGACTCGGAGCTTCACCGGTGCGCCACCCAGACCTGCGAGAACGTCCACGGGCCACGGGAGGTTGTGGAGGTGCATCTCTCGCATGCGTCCGTCGCCATCAAACGGGTGGATGACATCCTCGGCGATGAGGGTCAGCGCGTCGGTGGCGCTGCGCGTTGCACGAAGGAGATCCGGCACCCCCATGCCGTACCTGCGGCGAAGCGCATCCCGCGGCTGTCGGAGTCGCTCGGCGTCGAACCTTGCGCGCATTGCGGATGTCCATTCGGCCGAGTGAACGATGAGGGCCCGGAGGGTCTCGGGCCAGCTGTTTGGGTATTCAGCCAAGATTGACGCCGCCAGATGCGCTGCCTGTGCCGTCGCGGCGCTCGTCTGCCGGGTAACCGTCAGAAGGCGCGGATCGTGAACCGGACGCTTCGTGGTCAGGCGCTGGAAGGAGTAGGGCCAGTCAAAGGCCGTGCCCTCCGGTGAACGCGCAACGTTGCCGCCCTCGAGGACGATGTCGGGCTTGGCCGGCCAGGCCCGATGGAACGGCACCGAGGTGCGACTGTACGGTGAGAGTTCGCCGTGTGGTGCGAGCGGCGTCCATCCGTCATAGCCTGGTTCGGTCGGATCCAAGGTCGTCAGTTCCGTGTACGCGCCCACGGTGACAGCATTCCAGGCCTGTCCGGGATCCTCGATGGGTTCCAGATCGCAACGCGTCAGGTAGTCGTCGTCGAAGTTGTCGATGTTGCCCGCCGACACTAGGAAGAGCCGCCGCGCCGACTCCTCGGCGTCATCGAGGAACACCATCCCGTTGTCCGTGACCTCGATGGCAAGGCCCGCCGCAAGCGCATCCACGGCTGCGGACCAGGACGAAGGCTGGCCAACGGTGACATCGCGCTGGTTGGTGGGCGGCGAGTCAGCCTCGGCGGTCGTCGCCATCGCGAAGATCCTCCTGCGGCGAGGAGCCTGAATCTCGACGAGGCTGGCGGCCGCGGCGGTCACTGCGCCGTACAACTCGGGCGGATTGCTGCCCGTCGGGGGTAGGAACTTCACGGACTCCAGCCCGTGGCGAAGGCGGATCGTGTCACCAGACTGGACCGCACGACCAAGATCACCGTAGAGCGCGAGCCCGGCCATCTCGGTCCCGTGCCCGCTGTGATCGGTCACTTGCCATGTCGGATCACAGGCATGGCAATCAGCCAGCTGCAGCGAATGGCTGAGGAGCGGGTGGGCCTGATGGACGCCCGTGTCGACGATGCAGACGGCAGGGCTGCCTACCGGGGCCGCAGTCGTTCGGCCTTGGAGGTCCTCCACCCAGCCCGCCTGCTCAACCGCTGGCTCCATCGCGATTAGTTCTGCCGATACGCGTGGCCGTCGCAGTTCGGCGAGATCGTCGAGTACGTCGAGCGCCCGCACGAGCTGCGAGGCGGTTGCCCTCAACAGCACGACGGTCCGGTCTGGGAAGGCTAGCGTCCTCGGGCCGACATCAACGCCAGCCTGGTAGGCAAAGCCGCGAACTCGTTCAATCTCGTGTCCATCTCGGCGGCGCAGCCAGACCTCCCACCACGCAGCGTCGGGGCCCGCCGGGAAATCAGCGGGTGCGTCTGTCCACATCTGCTCAAGCGATGCAAGGCCAATGGACCGAATGCGGTCGACAAGCTCCCGGTTGAGGGGCCTCTCCGCGTCGACCGTAGCCAGATACCGCTCGATGCGTCGAAGGAAGTAGCCCAGCTTCCCTTCGGGTATCCGAACCATCGCCTGCTCGATGCGCTCGCCATTGAGGACGACCTCGCGCACCGAGACTAGTTCAGGATGGGTCTTTCCTTGCCGAGGATCGAGCCGCTCGAGTGCGATCTCAATCCCAGGGAAGCTCTCGAAGACGACATAGATGCCGGGGATCGCACCCTCCACACGTACCGGCTCGCCGCTTCGTCGCGCCGTGCCCTCTTCGTCGGCAGCCTCCAGTTCGGCCTGGAGGCCATGGGCGTGACCGGCCCGGTCGCTGGGCGCGGCTAGGGATCGGCCTTCAATCTTCCGCGGAGGACGCCGATATGCCTCGGCCGAGGCGCGTCCCGGGATGAGGATGTGTGGGCGATTACGTTCAGCCATGGGTCACTGGCTGGATCTACTCTGCCGTTCTCCAAGGGCGACAACCAGGCCAGCGCTTGTCACCTCGCTCTGCTTGGCAAGGATGGCGTCTTTGGCAGCCCGCTCGGCAGCCAGAGTGATCTCCGAATGGCTCAGGCCATTCGCGGCCTTGGTCACCTCGGACCACGAAATCTCTCCGAGACGTACATTCGCCAGACGACTCCGGATAACGCCTTCGGCGACGTCGGCGGTCGGGAGGGGATAGTCGATCACGGCGTCGAAGCGCCTGAAGATCGCTCGATCAAGCAAGTGCGGATGGTTCGTCGCCGCGACCAGGAGGCTCTCCGACTCGTCCTGTTCTAGGAATTGGAGGAACGAGTTCAAGACGCGCCTGATCTCACCGACGTCATTCGTCCTCTCGCGCTCGCCACCGAGCGCATCGACTTCATCGAAGAGATACAGCCCGCGGGTCTCCGATAATGCGTCGAAGACGAGGCGGAGCTTCGCCGCCGTCTCTCCCATGAACTTGGTGATGAGCCCGTCCAATCGGATAACGAAGAGTGGCAGGTGCAGTTCCCCCGCCAACGCGCTCGCTGTCATCGTCTTTCCCGTCCCCGGGGGGCCGATAAGGAGGAGACGGCGAAGTGGACGGAAACCTTTCGCTTGGAGGCGGTCCTGTTGGCGCTGCTCCAACAAGACCCGATCCAACCTCTTGCGGAGGTGGGGCGCAAGGACCAGATCCGCCATGCGAGTCGCCGGGTAGGACACCGACAGAAGCCCCGCCAGTTCGCCGCGCGGTTGGGCGACAGGGGTCGGGCGGCCGTGGGCTCGGGCCGGCTGACTACGGACTGAGTCGACGAGATCGCGGAGCTCCTGGGCGAAGTGGCTCTGTCCACTTCGAGCGGCGCGGGCCGCGACTTGAAGGGCGACCGAGTAGAACTTGGTATCGTCGCCCTCCGCATGGCTCCTGATCAGAGCCCTTACTTGGTCCGCGGTGGCCATCGAAGCCGATCTCCCGTCATCCGTGTCACTGAACGCGACGAGGCATGAATGTCGTCACAGCGTGCTCGATGCCATACAAGGATCACGAGATCTCGTTCTGCTCGCTGCTTGGCTGAAAACGCATCGACATCCTCTTTGCTGGCGGCCTGAGTGTAGCCCGCTGCGCTCCCTGACGGCGGCCGTCCTTTCGGTCCACGTCAACTGTACACAATACATCTTGACATCCGACCACATTGCCTTCGATGATCAGCCAATGCATGGCGTCGACTGCTTGGTATGATCGGCCTTCCGGTTCGGATTCTCTCGCGCGGCTCCGCCCGGGCGACGTCGCCGCATGAGCCGTGGCCGGCGGCGCGGGTCACCGTCGACGGCCTCCGCGTCGACGGCCGTCTCGTGGCCGGCTTCGAGCTCGCGCCGGTCAACCTCGAGCTGCTGGCCGA
>JAYVMQ010000150.1:0-3234 GCA_043758855.1 Chloroflexota bacterium | reverse complement strand
GGCATTCGCGGCCGCACTGCGCGAGCAGGGTTTCACCACCGCGGTCCTGGGCGGCATGGGCGGCAGCAGCCTCGCTCCAGCTCTCCTGGCCCATGTCTTCGGCACGGCCGAGGCCGTCGTTCCCGTGCGCGTCCTGGACTCCACCGACCCCGTGGCTGTGGCTGCCACGCTAAATGATCTGGACCCCCTGGCGACGCTCTTCATCGTTTCCACGAAATCCGGGACCACGGCCGAGACGCTCTCGTTCCAGGCCTACCAGTGGGCCCGCACCGACGACGCGCTCAACGCCGCGGGTATCGGGCACCCAGCGCAGCCCGGCGACTTCATGGTCGCAATCACGGACCCAGACAAGAGCCTCCGCTCGATCCCCCACCACGATCAGCTACGTGAGGTCTTTCTCAACCCGCCCGATATTGGGGGCCGCTACTCCGCCCTCACGTACGTCGGCCTCGTGCCGGCCGCGCTCCTGGGCGTGAACCTGGACCTGCTCCTCGAAAAGGCCCGGGCCATGGTCATGGCCTGCGGCGTGTCGGACCCGGCCAAGAACCCGGGTCTGGCGCTGGGCTTGGCCATGGGCGTCTTTGCTGCCAACGGCCGCGACAAGATGACCTTCGTCATTGACCGCGAACTCGCCGCCTTCGGGCCATGGGTCGAGCAGCTCATCGCCGAATCGACCGGCAAGGCGCCCTTAGGCAGCGCCGGTGGGCCGGGCGTGGGCGTGGTGCCTGTGGATGGCGAGCCTCTCGGCGCGCCCTCGGTCTACGGTAGCGACCGCGTCTTCGTTCGCATCACACTCGGCGGCTCCGCCGGACCGGACCCGTCCATCGGCAGCAATGTGGACGCGCGCCTGGCAGAGCTGGCGGCGGCGGGACATCCAGTCATCCGCATCAACGTCGGCTCGAAGATCGAGATCGGCGCCGAATTCGTTCGCTGGGAGGTCGCGACCGCGCTGGCCGGCGCCGTCCTGGGTATAGAGCCGTTCGACCAGCCCAACGTCGAGGAGGCCAAAACCAACACTCGCGCCGTGATCGCCGCCTTCGAGAGCGGTGGCGGTGCCTCATCTCAGGACTCCGCCCTGGCGGTGGCCGATGAGACAGCCACCACGGCCGCCCTCAAGGCCCACCTCGGGGCGCTCGTCGCCAACGGCTACGCCTCGATCCAGGCCTACGTCCACCAGACGCCGGCCCGCGACGCGGCCCTGCTGGCTATCAGGACGCTGCTGCGCGACAAGACGCACCGAGCCACCACCGTTGGCTACGGCCCACGCTTCCTTCACTCCACAGGTCAGCTTCACAAGGGCGGCGCCCCGATCGGCTGGTTCCTGCAGCTCGTGAGTGAGCACCCACACGACCTAGATATCCCGGGCAAGGCCTATACCTTCGGCGGGCTGATCGACGCGCAGGCCATCGGCGACGCTCGCACGATCGAGGACCACAAGCTGCCGATCGTGCGCATCAACCTCGGACCAGACCCGGACGCGGGCCTCGCCGCCCTCGAGCGCGCCCTGGCCGCGGCCCTCAAGGAGGCGTAAGACATGGACCTCGGCTTCATCGGACTTGGCCGCATGGGCGCGAACATGGTCCGACGCCTGCTCCTGGACAAGCACCACGTGGTGGCCTACAACCGGACCGCGGAGAAGACCCGCGAGATCATGACTGAGGGCGCCGACGGCGCATTCTCGCTCGCGGAGCTTGTACAGAAGCTCCAGAAGCCACGGGCCGTGTGGGTCATGGTTCCGTCCGGCGACGCCACGGAATCGATGATCGACGAGCTGCTCAAGCTGCTTGAACCCGGCGACACGATCGTGGACGGTGGTAACTCCAACTTCCACGACAGCGTCCGGCGCCACGCCAAGGTCGCCACCCACGGGGTCAGCTTCATCGATGCCGGCACGTCGGGCGGGATCTGGGGCCTCAAGATCGGCTACTGCCTCATGGTCGGCGGCGAGCCCGAGCCGGTAAAGCGCCTCGAGCCCGTCTTCCGGTCACTCGCGCCGGAGGGCGGCTACCTCCACGCCGGTGGCCCAGGCGCAGGCCACTACGTCAAGATGATCCACAACGGCATCGAGTACGGCCTGATGCAGGCCTACGCCGAAGGTTTCGAGATCCTGCACGCCTCGGACTACAAGCTGGACCTAGCCGCCATCGCAGATCTGTGGATGCACGGATCTGTGGTCCGGTCGTGGTTGCTCGAGCTGGCCGCTTCGGCCTTATCGCAGGACCAGGATCTGACCCACGTCAAGGGCTGGGTCGCCGACTCCGGCGAGGGCCGCTGGACCGTCCAGGAAGCCATCGACAAGGACGTTCCGGCGCCGGTCATCACTCTTAGCCTGCTCAACCGGTTCCGCTCTCGCCAGGAAGACAGCTACCAAGCCAAGGTCCTGGCGGCGCTCCGCAACGAGTTCGGCGGCCATACCGTGAAGACCGAATAGGTAGACCCAGAGCATGACTACCTCGCGCCCACCGAACCCTCCGTACCGTGGGGCTCGCGCGATGAGCCCAACCCGGGCCCCAGCCGCGCCCCCGCCCGCCCGAACCGCTCGCCAGCTACGCGAAGCGACGATCGCTGCCCGGCGTCGAGCCCGGCCGGAGCCAGACAGCAATCCTCTTCGGCAAGGCTTGCGCCTCGAGCGCGTGCCGGACCCGTGCGCCTTCGTCCTGTTCGGGGCAACGGGCGACCTGGCCCACCGCAAGGTGGTGCCGGCCCTCTACCAGCTGTGGCGGACCAACCTCCTGCCGGCCGAGTTCAGCCTGGTGGCTGTGGCTCGGCGGCCCTACACGGACGAGACCTTTGCAGCCGAAGTTCGAGCTTCGGTGGAGAAGTACTCGCGCGTTCAGCCCATCGATGAAGAGGCCTGGGCGGAGCTGGCCAAACGCATCACCTATCACCAGCTCGACTTCGGCGACGACGACGGCTTCAATCGCTTGGGCGACCGCCTCGACGAGTTGGACAAGGAACGCGGCACGGGCGGCAACCGGCTGTTCTACCTGGCCACGCAGCCGTCGCAAGTCACCGAGATCGTGCACCAGATGGGCCGGGTGGGGCTGGACCACGAGCTACGTGGCTCGGGCTGGCGCCGCGTCGTCATCGAAAAGCCGTTCGGGCGTGACTTCGAATCCGCGCGTCATCTCAACCACGAGGTCGAAAAGGTATTCCGCGAGTCGCAGGTCTACCGCATCGACCACTACCTGGGCAAGGAGACGGTCCGTAACCTGCTTGTCTTCCGCTTCGGAA
>JAYVMQ010000149.1:0-6032 GCA_043758855.1 Chloroflexota bacterium | reverse complement strand
GGGGCGATGGAAGTCATCCACTGACGCCCGAATTACCGGCCGGCCCGAGCTCTCGAGCAGGGGAGCAAGCTCGTTGGCCAGGATCGTCTTGCCAGCGGCGTCTGGGCCGTCGATCGCGACTCGTACGGGGTGTGCCGCTCGACTCGCAGAAGGAGTCGGGCCAGCGCTTCCAGGCAGCGGGCGCGTTCGGGCGTCATCGGCGGATTGTAGGCATGGCCGATGGTGCGTGGTGCGGCCCGATTTCGGGCGTCGCTGACCCTCCGTGAACCCCGGCGTAGACTCGTGACATGAACTGGTTCGTCGATGCCAAATAGATGAAGTTGCCCTCACCCACCGAGGCCTTGCCGGGTCGCGCGGAGGCTATAGCCGTCCCCGCCCGGCATGCCGTCAACGGTGCCCCGCTTCGGCCGCCATATCCCGCCGGCAGCGACCTCGCCGAATTCGGCATGGGCTGTTTCTGGGGCGCCGAAAAGCTCTTCTGGCAGGTGCCCGGAGTTGTTTCGACCTCCGTCGGCTACGCCGGTGGCTTCACGCCCAACCCGACGTACGAAGAGGTCTGCACCGGACGGACCGGCCACATCGAAGTCGTTCGCGTCGTCTTCGATCCGACGAAGGTCTCGTACGGCGAGCTGCTGAAACTGTTCTGGGAGGAGCACGACCCGACGCAGGGGATGCGCCAGGGCAGCGACCACGGCACGCAATACCGCTCCTCGATCCTGACCCACGGCGAAGCCCAGCAGCGCGAGGCGGAGGCGTCGCGCGACGCTTTCCAGGCCAGCTTGAAGGCGGCCGGCCACGGCACGATCTCGACCGAAATCTACCCGGCGCCGGAGTTCTACTTCGCCGAGGCTTACCACCAGCAGTATTTGAAAAAGGTTCCGAATGGCTACTGTCCGGTCCATGCCACCGGAGTGAAGCTGTCTGCCGACTTCTTCAAGTCCGAGGGTTCGGCCCAGCGGGTCGCCGACGCGGCGAAGGCCATCGAACAGGCTCGCTGACGAGGCGGCGTCAGGCCGCAGCGTCGGTTGGAGCCGACCGGCACGCATGCCAGCGGAGAACCCGAACGGCTACCGCGGCCTGGTGGGCACCGGCGTCTCGTTGCCGGTCTGGGTGGTCCCGATAGGAAGGAGTAGACAATGGCGACCAGACCCACAGCCACCTCCATCGACGAATACATCGCGGAATTCCGTCCTGAGACTCAGCAGATGCTTGAGGAGTTGAGAGCAATCATCAAGGCGTCCGCGCCCGGGGCGACGGAGACGATCAGCTACGCGATCCCGACCTTTGATCTCAACGGGCACCATCTGGTGTCCTTCGCAGGCTACGAGAAGCACATCGGGCTATATCCGGTGCCGAGTGCAGTCGACGCCTTCAAAGAGGAACTCACGCCCTACAAGAGCGGGAAGGGCTCGGCGCGATTCCCCCTTGGCCGGCCACTACCTACGGATCTGATTCGTCGGATCGTCAGATTCAGGGTCGAGGAGCGCACCGACAACTCCAAAAAGTAGCGACGGTGCAGGCCGCACGGCCGTTTCGGGCCGGCCGCTTTGGTGCGTCACCGCGGACGGTTTGAGGGCGGTAGAGTACGGCGATGGCCGCCTCGCTCCGTGGTTTCGTCCTGCGGCATACGCACCTCCGTCCCGTTCCTGGTCTCGAAGAGGTCCGCCTCCACTTGGCCGACGAGGTTCTGCCGCTGTGGCAGGCCGTCCAGATCGAGAAGCACGATGAGGACGCCGCACTCCCGTACTGGGCGTTTGCGTGGGCCGGCGGGCTCGCGATTGGCCGGTACCTGCGCGACCATCCGGAGGTCGTATCGGGTCGGCGCGTGTTCGACCTGGCATCCGGCTCCGGGCTGTGCGCGATCGCGTCGATGCATGCCGGCGCGGCCGAGGCGACCGGGGCGGATATCGATGCCTTCGCCGGTGCCGCTATCGAGCTCAACGCCCGCGCCAACGGCCACCGGGTGACCGTCGTGCGTCGCGATGTCCTGGACGAGGAACCGCCCGAGGTCGACGTAATCCTGACCGGTGACTTCTGCTACGACGCCTCCCTCGCCGAGCGCGTCCTGCCGTGGCTTCAGCGCGCTCGGGACCTCGGGATACATGTCCTGGTCGGCGACCCCGGCCGCCGCTACCTACCCACCGACGAACTGGTCGAACTCGCCTGTTACGACGTCAGCACGACGACCGAGCTCGAAGATCTCGACCGCAAGCAGGGCCGGGTCTATGCGTTGCGGCCGGCCGCCGAGTGAAGGGGCCGGCCTGAGTGACTTGGGCGGATAGCTCAGCAGGTCGGACCTGCTCGACGGGTCCCCGTACGTTGCGCGGACGAGCTCGCTCCCCGCACCCGCAGCGCTCTCGATTGCGCCAGCTCAGCAAGGAGGCTCAGTTTCTCCGCCGTCGGTGCGGCCATCACGTTGGAGGCGCCGACCCCGCACTGGCGGTGCGACGCGCCCAGCGTCGCGCGCCCGGCGCCGCTACACGACGCCGACTCGCGTGACCGCTTGCCGCGCACAGGTGGACGGCGGCATGGTTGAGCGGCCGCCTACACTTGCCGGCATGAACGCGGTCAGAGTTGTAGTCAACGACCTGATGCAGCAGGGCTACGTCTACGACCGGATCGAGCCGTCCGGCGAGAACTTCCACCCCGATTTCCGTCCGGACCTGACGCCGGCGCAGATGCTCGCTCTGGGCGTCTTCGGTGGCAAGTACATGACCGATTGTCGGGACGAGTTCCCGGCCGAATGGTTCACGGGCGCAAGGCTCAGCCCCACGCTGCACGACCCGACCCTCAATTGCTTCAGGGTGAACGCGTCCAAGCCGCTCTCCTACTGGCGAGCGAAGGGCTGGATCTACCTCGAGGATCCACGCGGTTGGTTCCAGTGGTATTGCCGCTACTACATGGGCCGGCGCTGCCCCGACGACGCTCGTCAGATCCGACGCTGGAAGGCCATCTCGCGCCACGCGGCCCAGCTCAGAAGGCACTGCCTGCCGGGCGATATCGGCTGCCGTCGACGCCAGAGACAGGCGCTGCTCCACTGGGCCTACGACAGCCGCAGCATGTAGCCCCGGATGGAGACGTGGCGGCGTGATCGAGCGGCCCTGCGCCCAGCGCCGCGCCGCTTACACGACGCCGAGCGGCCGCTCGATGGCTGCGTCTGCCCGGAAGCGGCGGTCGACCAGGACCCGGATGACGTAGGTGATCTCCAGGCCCGCTCCATCGAATGAGGGTGCCGAGCCCGGTGGGAGCGACAGCCGGACCTCGGCCGCGCCGCCTACCAGATCCGCCGGCGCAACGCCCACGGACGCGATGATGCCCTCCACTCCATTCGGGGCGTTAGTTCGGCGGTGCAACTCGATCCGCGCGCCTTGCCCACCCGGCGCGGACGGCCAGCTGACCTTGATTAGCACCTCCTGCCCGGACTCGGCCGGCAGAGACGACCCAACGCCGATCGTCGCGTCGCCGACGGGCACGCCGGCCATGAGGCTCATGCCGCCCTGCTTCCCAACGCCGGCACGGAGCAGATCCGGGTGCTGGGCCAGCGGCAGGAAAAAGGCCACGAAATGGTCCGCTCCCATCGGGATGTCCCAGCGGACCTCGAGAGCCCAGGCGATGATCGATTCACCGAGATGCGCGGACGGCGGACCAAGCGGCGGTGCCGGGACAGCGAACGTTGACTCCCACGTCTGGCCGGGCTGCAGGTCGGTTGGGATCGGTGGTTCGAGGAAGGCGTCGTGCGAGAAGAGTTTCCCGGATGTCTCGACCCAGCGCTCGGTGTAGGTGACCTCGCCTTTTGAGTTGCGATGGTCTTCGGAGTGGCGCTCCTCGTCCAGCCTGAGCCCGACGAGCCGCAGATACGCCTTGCGCGAAGAGACGGCCTCATTGGCGACCAGCTTTATGCGGCCGGTTATGCCGTCGCCGACGCGAGCCGGGCGGTCCAGGGAGATCTCGCCGGTGACGGCGCCGTCGGTTGGGCGAAGAAGCTCGTCGGCAGTGACCGAGTGGAGGGGATGACTCCCTTGGGCGCCGGCCAGGCGCGGTCCGTTCAGCGCATCGAACGGAGACGGGGCGGATCCTGTGTGACCGCCCAGGATGCCGAAACCGAAGCTGCCCACAATCGCTGAACCTCCGGCATAACGCAGTCTGCCAGGCACCGAAGACGCACCTGCTGGTGGAATAGTAGGCGCATCCATGGCGGCCGAAGGCCTGTCGCCGCGATGCGCACCGTGGATCGTCGGCCGAAATCGAGGCCCCCACTTGGCCTCGACCCGAGCGAGATACGACCTGACGGGCGCCTTCGAATCGCGGACGGCGTCTACCTGATCGGCGACTCCGCAGGGCCTGAGCTGTTCACCCACGTTTCCCACTACCAGGGCGGGCTGGCGGTTCGGATGGCGCTGGGCGAGGAAGTTGGGCCCGACTATCGAGCCGTCCCGCGCGCCCACTTCCTGGAGCCCGAACTCGCCTCAGTCGGCCTGAGCGTCGAGGGGGCGAAGGCTGCCGGGGTGGACGCCTTTGAGAGGGTCGTCGACTTTGCCACTACCACCCGTGGCTACGAACTCGAGGCGGCATTTGGGCACGTGGCCATCGTCGTCGACCGCTCCTCGGGGACGCTGGTTGGGGCGTCGGTAGTCGCGCCGGATGCGTCGGCCGCGATCCACGAAACGGTGCTGGCGATCCAGACGCGGACTCCGGTCGCGACTCTCGCGTCGATGATTCACGCTTTCCCGACGACTTCGCGAGCCTTCGCCGGTCTCTACGCCGAGGCGCTAAAGGAGATTCGCGGCGGCCCGTCTCAGGCCTGACGGCCGCGCCCGCTAGCGCAGCGTCCGCTCCGCGTAAGAGTCCAGGCGCTCCAGCGCCGCCGGCATGTTCGTTCGGCCGAAGCCCAGACGGAAGTGGTTGCCAGCGTCCTCGAAGATCGCACCTGGCAGGATGAGCACTCCCGTATCACGGACGAGATCTTCCGCGAAACGGTCGATCGGGAGGTCGGCGAGGAGGCGGGGGAAACCGATGCTGCCGCCTCGCGGCCGGACCCACTCGAAGGTTCCAGACCAGTGCTCGAAGAACGTATCGAGGAGCGGGAGGTTGGCCTCCACGATGCCTCGGTTCCGGGCCAATACCCGATCAGCAGCTTTGAGCGCGATCAACGCCAGGACCTCGGCCGGCGCCGAGTTGCAGATCGTGGTGTAGTCCTTGAATGCGGCCAGCCGCGCCAGTAGCTCGCGGTCGCGAGTGGCCACCCAGCCGATGCGCAGTCCGGCCAGGCCGAACGACTTGGACATGACGCCGATGCTCACACCTGCCGCAAGGGCGTCGGCACCGGCGGGTAGTCGGTCGGCCGCGTCGAACTCCAGGAAGCGGTAGACCTCGTCGACGACCAGATGCGCGCCCGCCTCGGCGGCGAGCTCGACCAGCCGGTCGAATGTCTGCCGGTCCATGAGCGAGCCGGTGGGGTTGTGCGGTTCGTTGATCAGGATGAGACGGGTGCTCGGCCGGAGGGCGGCCCTCACATCTTCGGGATCCAAACGCCAGCCGTCCGTCTCGCGCAGGTCCACGCGCGTGACCTCGGCCCCTGCCGCCCGAGCCACCTCTGCCAGTGACTGATAAGCCGGCCGGACCACCACGGCGTGGTCGCCGGGCCCGAGCAGGACGTTGTTGAGAGCGAAAATCGCCTCCTCGGCACCGACAAAGACCAGCACGTCGTCCGGCGAGATCCGCTCGTACAGGTCGGCTATCGCAGCCCGCAGAGTCGGGTCGCCGGTCGATTCGGTGTAGCCCAGACGCAGGTCATCCCATCGGCGTCGGTCGTCCTCGCCGGCCAGTTCGAGCAGGTCGCCCATCCGCCAGCCCTCGACATCGGAGGCGCACAGGAGCAGTTCGGCCTTGAACTCCCAGCGGGCAAAGAACCGTTCCAGGGCGAAATCATGCAGGCGCATTGGATCTCCGGGGGAGTGGCAAATGCCGGCCGCGGGCAGAAACGCGGCCGGCATTTGCGCTGCCCTGTCATCGGGCGATGGTGCGCGCTCTCC
>JAYVMQ010000148.1:0-5586 GCA_043758855.1 Chloroflexota bacterium | reverse complement strand
GAGCCTCGGAGCCCTGTGGCGCCGCACGATCACGTACCTGCCCCGCGAGCTCGCAGCCCTGTCGCGTCTGAGCGTAGCGGCGCTGCGAGGACAGGTCCGCATTGCCTACGCCAAGGTTGCCGAGTTCCAGGCCCGCGGAGCCGTGCACGTCCATGCGGTTATCCGCCTCGACGGACCCGACGGTCCCGACACCGCGCCGGCGGGGTGGGCGACGGCGCAGCGGCTAGCGGAGGCCGTCGCCCGCACCGCGGCGCGAGTAGCGGTCACGGTGGCAGGACCCGACGGTCGCGAGCTGATCGTCCGCTGGGGTGTGCAGGTCGACGTCCGGCCCATCACGCGCAACACGAGCGTCGGCGACGCAGATCGCATCGCGGTCGCAGGCTACTTAGCTAAGTACGCAACAAAGGACGCAGCGATTGGCGGCGGCCTTGACCGACGGATCCGGGTCAAGGGAGTGATCGAGCGCGCCGAGCTCACCGATCATGCCCGCGCGCTGATGCGCTCGGCGTGGACCATCAGCCCGCGCTGGGCGCACAACCTCGGCTTTCGTGGGCACTTCCTGACCAAGGCCCGGCGGTACTCGGTCACCTTCGCCGCGTTGCGAGGCGTCCGGGCGCAGTATCGAGCCCAGGCCGATCCCTGGCTCGCCGACATCCGGGCCAGGGCTGTCGGCGAGCAGCTCGTCATCCGACGGAGCTTCCACTATGCCGGATCAGGTCTGAGCCCGGCTGATCGGGCCGTCGCCGCGAGTATCCGTGGAAGCGCCACCTCGCCGGGTGGTTCGGGGCATGACTCCTCGCCGCTCGGGGCCGGCCACCTCGTCCTTGGTCCCCGAGTTCGGGGCAGGAGCCTTGGCCCGAGTCCGGGGGTCGCGGGCGGGCTATGAGCGAAGCGCGGCCGTGTCGGCTGACTCTTGTCGTCCCGGCGTACGATGATGACCCCGAGGAGAACCCAGGTATGGACGACCCGCTCGTGATCGCTCTCGCCCAGCTCGTTCGAGATCGCTGGCACAACGAGCAGCGCAAGCGCGCTCGGTTCGTTGTGCTGCCGCCGACGGGCCAGGGACCGGGCGATGGTGAGCCTGTCAGGAGGAAGAGCGCGTGAGCCGACTGCCCGAGTCTTTGCCAGGGCTCCGTGCCGCCCGCTGGATACGCGAGAGCACTCCCGGCCAGTTCGACCGATACGGCCCCGAAGCGCAGATCGAACTCCAGGACGTTGCCATCCGCCGACTCGGCCTGCAGGATACGGGCCTCGTCTGGCGGGCGGCCCATTCCGGTCGCACGGTCTATCGCAGCTCCGAGATGGTGGCGATGCTCGATGCCGCGCGGAATGGCGCCTTCGACGTTCTTCTCGTCGGCTACGTGAGCCGCTGGCAGCGCAACTTGCGGCGGACCCTGGAACTGCTCGAAGACGTGCTCCACCCGGCAGGCGTGGCAGTCTGGTTCGCCGACGAGGAGATCCTGTCCTCCTGTGATCGCCATTGGGACCAGCTCGTCGATGAGGCCAAAGACGCCGAGCGATACAGCCGCCGACTAGCGCGTCGCATCCATGAGGGCTACGCCAGTAAGCGGGCCAAGCAGCGTGATCCCGGCGGTCGTCCGCCCTTCGGCTTTCGCCGCAATGCCGAGAAGCTGCTCGAGCCGGACCCGGACAAGCTGCCTACCGTGCGCCGGCTCTTCGAGCTTTCTGCCGCAGGCTATCCAGATCGTGAGTCCGCGCACGAAGTCGGACTGCCCCTGTTCACCGCCCGAGGTCTTCTCACCTCACCGCTCGTCGTCGGCCGTCTCCGCGATGGCTCGGCGGCTCATTGGCCGGCTCTCGTATCAGATGACATCTGGAACAAGGCCCAGGCGGTTCGCCTGGGCCGAGCGACGAACCTTGGCCGCAAGGCCGATCCTCGCCGTCCCTACGCCCTGCCCATGCTCTATTGCGCCGCCTGCGGAACCCGCCTGACCGGCGATACCGGCTACTACCGCCACCGTGAACCGTGCGCCGCTTTCATAGCTGCGGCTCCGGCCCACAGCGGCCGAGGCCGCTCCTGGGGTCACGCCTACCGGGCCGAACGCTACGAAGGCGTGGTGGAAGGGCTGCTGGATCGCGTGGGCGCTAACGCCGGCACGCTGACCGCCGTCGTTCGTAAGGCGGGAGACCGGCCACAGAAGGTAAGCGGCGCCGACGCCGAGCGGATCGCCGCCGAACGGGAACGTGCGATGGGCCGCTACCTCAAAGACCGGGATAGCGGCGCCCTCGATGCCAGCATGCACCGACTCGACGCTCAGGAGCAGGCCATGCGCGAGCACGCCACGCCCGATGAGGTACCGGCCGAGGTCGCTTCAGGCTACCTGCGTGAACTGAGTAAGACCTGGCAGGAAGCGGAAGGCGGACAAGGCCGCGCGCTTCTGGCGCAAGCTCTGTTCGAGCGGATCGACGTCCTGGGCATGAGCGAAGCGACCGTCACGCTGACCGAGCACGCCTCCCGACATGGCTTCGGGGCGGTGCTTCCGGAGGAGATCGGAATATCCGTAAGTGGTCGGGGCGAGAGGAGTCAGGCCGCGACTAACCCGCTCCTTGGGGATCTGGATCCCACGTCTCCACCGGTGCCGCGTGCTCGTAACCATGGGCGGCGCCAGGCTACCACTGCGCTCGGTGCGCTCTGCATGACGCGGTAGCTCTCGTCCGGGGTTCATCGGATGTGCTGGCTATCTTCGGGGCAAGAGGAGTGGCGGCTACGCCCGTCCCTTGCCGACGACGCGCGGCTCGCACGTTCCCATCTCAGGGTTGCTCGCGCATAGGGTTGGAACAGCCCGCGGCGATAATTGCGAAGGCTTCACGCAATATTGCGCTTGTGTCAGCCGTGGGCGAACCCGACTCGTTACGAAGCAGCAGAGCCCAGATCGTCGCCCGTGTTGCGGAGACTGCAGCCCCTGCGACCACCGACGCCTGGAGGGCGAGTTGCGGGGTTGGCACGACTCTCGTCAGTCGGGTGAAGCGATCCAGAAGGAGATCCGAGAGATGGTCCTCCCAGTCCACGAGGACCTTCACGAGCCGGCCCGCCGCCACGGGATCAATCGCGGGGCCCGACTCGAAGATCGGGCCGAGACCGGAGCGCTCGGTCACCTCGGCGAACGCCTCGAAGATCGACGTGAGCGGCGCCTCCTCAATGGGCCTCGCTTGAATGGCCGACTGTACTGCACCGAAGAAGGCCACCACGTCCGGCAGCAGAAGATCCTCTTTGGACTGGAAGTAGCGGAAGAACGTGCGCTCCGACACGTCCGCCTCGTCGGCGATCTGGCGGATGGTCGTCGCCGCGTAGCCATGCTCGGCGAACAGCCGGCGAGCGGCGATCTGGATCGCCTCGCTGGTTTCACGCTTCTTCCGTTCACGGCGCCCGGGAACTCTGACCTCCATTGCGGCATCTTACCAGACTGTGACATAAGCGCCATCTGGCAGTGTTGACACATTGTCCCAGCACGCGTATTCTCTCATTCTGACAGTACTGCCAGTTGGGCCGTAATCTGGAGGAAGCGCTGTGATCGAGTGGCCAAGTGATCGGACCGGTACCCGCTCACCGCGGCGGAAGGTCGTGTCGCTTGCTCTCGGCGCCGCGGTGTTCGTGGTCGTCCTAGCGATCGCCGTGCAGGGATTGCTCGCCTTCGTCGTGCCGGATTGGGGGCCAGTACACGCCATGAAGGCGATGCCGGAGTGGAACCTGCCTCCGTACCCAGGCGCCACACAGACCGGGGAGGCGGCGAACCCGCATGAGCCGCTGTTGGACTGGACTGACGATACCAAGCTAGCGACGGTGTACCACACCTACAAGGTGCGGGCAGACTGGGAGGCGGTCGAAGCTTGGTACGACACGCAGCTCGAGCCACTCGGCTGGCGGCACCCTTGCGGTCTCTGTTTGGATGAGTGGCACCGAACCGGCTATGACTACACAATCTCGGTCTTCAGCTCGACCCCGGTCGCCGGCCGCGAGGCAGACACCGGCTTCACTGCCGCTCTCAGCGAGGGTACGTACGCCGAGGACTGGGCGCCGACGCGCATCCTCCAGGCGATGCCGGCTGGCAACCTTGGACCCTACCCGGGGGCAGTCGTACTGACGGATGAAGCCTGGCCGCGGACAAGTGGAACTGAGGCTGAGAACGCGTCATTAGTGAGGCACTTCGGTCTCAACGGCGCCTCGTTGCAGCAGGTAATCGCGTGGTACCACACGCAGCTGCGGACCCTCGGTTGGGTGCCTGCATGTGGGGATTGCGGCGCCCAGTCTCTCTCCGCAGGTCAATGGATGCGCTGGAACCCGGCGGGGCAAATCCCCACGGGGTACGAAATCGACGTGACGCCGCTCTCCGGGACTGGCCTAAAACCGGCAGACCAGCGCTTCGATCTCCTGTTCTCGGAGCTCTTGGTCGAGGTGTGCGGCACTTGCTACGCTGCCGGGTAGGCGCCCCGTCGCCAGGCTGCCGCGAAGTGCGCACACCTCATGCAGGAGATGTCGGTTTCCCCTGACAAGAGCTAGAGACGGGCAACCCAGAAGACCGACCGGCAATCACCAAGGCTGCCCTTCCGCCGTGGCTCCTAAGCCCGGATCCACCGAGCCACTTCGGCTGACGGCCCGGCGACGGTCGTGGGGAGTCGATCGACTCCGTCTCGGCTCATGACCGAGCCCTGAGCTGGGCGAAAGTGGGCCGCACGGCGGCCGATCGGGCCGGATGAGACGTGGTCGATGAGTCGCCGCCGATTTCTTCGCAGGCTGACGCTGACCCCCGAGCGGCGGACGGGTTGGGAGAGGGTGGTCAGGCGACGATCGGGATCGCCCGGAGACGTGTGAGGGCCGCGGTGAAGCCAATCGCCCAGGGCCAGCGAGCCGGCAGGTGGAGCGTCACCCGGCGAGCCGAGCGGGTCAGCCGTCCGGAGAGGCTGAACAGCCGTCGGCGCAGCGTCTTGGTCGTGACGATGCCTGCACCCAAACCGATCCTCGCGGTCCAGCGGGCAAGGTTGTGGGCCATCACCTGAACGGCGAGCCAGGCGGCGTTGGCGGCGAACTTGCCCGACGGCAGGTGATTGAGCCCAACTCCGTACTTCAAGTCGCGGATGGCGTTCTCGATCTCGGCGTGGCGCCGATGGTCGGCCTCGAGCGCGAGTGTCTCGCCGTCGCGGTCGGTGATGAAGGCGTGATAGTCGTATAGGGCGAAGAGAGCGAGTTGAGAACCAGGAGTCGGGCGCACCCGCCGGACGATGAGCCGGAAGCTCTTCGCATCCTTCTTGTCCACGAAGGGGATGTACGTCGTCTCGGCCACGTCGGCACCGCCCGGGATCCAGTACGGGATCGGCGCCCAGACGCTCTCGGGGATCGCCTCGATGAGCCGCCGCACGTTCGGCTGCTGGCGGATCGTGATGGAGAAGCGGACGCCAAGCTTCCGGCAGACCGCCACGACCTCGTGGGCATAGAAGCCGCTGTCGGCTCGCATCGTGAGCGCGCCGACTGCTCCCGCATATCGGACCCGGCCGATCGTCTCGGTCAGAAAGTGGGCGGCTCCCCGAGCCGTGTTGGCCCGGCCCTCGCGCAGACGGGCCATGAGCACG
>JAYVMQ010000147.1:0-10397 GCA_043758855.1 Chloroflexota bacterium | reverse complement strand
CTTATTGGGGCCGGTAGCTTCAATGTGTCGTCAACATCGACCATGTTGGTGAATCACTGATGGAACGCTTGATGGCTCCCCGTTCGTGTCGACCCAGGCAGCGCGGCCAGGTCATGGTCATGTTCGTCCTTTTCTTGATCCCGTTGCTCTTGATGCTTTCCCTGCTCCTGGACGTGGGCGCGGCGCTGGTGATGAGGCGGCCCTACCAGAGCGCATCTGACGCCGCCGCACTGGCCGCGGCGAACCTCGTCCAGTCCGGCTCGCACCACGGCTGCAGCCTGACCGACGGTCCGCCCCCGGGCACGCCCCGGCCGGATCTCATCGCCGCCGTGAAGGCGAGCGTCGCGATCAACCTGCCCGGATACGACCCGAACCAGATCGTCGTGACATGCCCGGCAGCCGACGCCGCGGGCAACGGCTATGGCAACTCGGCGGTCCGAGTCCAGCTGACCGGCGCCACGCCCGGGTTCTTCAGCCAGGTTGTCGGCATCACGGCCTTCAACGTCAACACCTCCGGCACCGCCATCAACGGCCAGTTCGAGGGTGGGAGATGGTCCGTTGTCGAGCTCGACCCGTATCACTCCACCTGGGGCAGCCAGACCAACGGCTGCGACTCGGTCCTGATTTCCGGCGGCCCGACGATCGTCTACGAAGGCTCGATGCACATCAACTCGGCGTGTCCCGCAAGTAGCGGCGGCGCCCTCGGCACGAACGGCAACTCGGCCACCGTCACGTTCCAGAACGGCGCCGCGGCCTATCTGGTCGGGGGCTACTCTCCCGGGCCGCTCACCCTCACGCCCGCCCCGTTTACGGACCAGCGCGTGATCCCCGACCCTCTGGCCGGTCTGGTCGAACCCGACCCGACGGCGATGACGACCGTTCAAAACAACAAGCTGACGATCAATGGCACGGACCAGATTCTCAGCCCGGGCGTGTACCGCGGCGGCATCCAGCTGAAGAGCAGTGCGCGTGCTTTCCTCAAGCCGGGCATCTACTACATCCAGGGTGGCGGCATTGCTCTCGACGCCCAGTCCTCGATGTACGCGGTCAAGTCGACCTTCACGCTTCCAAATCCGTCGTCGGTGTGGACCGACGTCAACTGGGGCACGACCGATTGTCCTGTCGGCCAGTGCGGAGTGGTCATCTTCAATACCTCGGGCTCGGGCGGCGGGTCCTCCATGGGAGCGATCTCGATCGGCGCCGGCGCGACGCTGAAACTGCGGCCTTATCTGTCGGGCGCGACGGGCGACAACATCGTCGAGCCGGCGTATAACAACTTGCTGCTGTGGCAGGTGGCAACGCCCGTGCCCACGAACAGCTACCAGCAGCCCGTCATCTCGCTCGGCGGCGGCGGCTCGGTGGACATAAGCGGCACCATCTACGCGCCGAGCGCGTTGGTCCAGATGACCGGTGGATCGGGCGGCAGCAGCGGCAACGCGACAAACCTGACGATCCAGTTCATCAGCTGGGATCTGGCGATCCAGGGCAACTCTTCGTTCCACTTCTTCTATCAGAGCCAGACGTTCGCGAAACCTACCGACTACGGACTCGCGGAGTAACGCGGCCCGTACATGGCCGTCACGAGGATGAGCCTGGTGCGCTATCAGAAGTGGCTTCGATGTCTATCTCGCGCTGGGTGTGTCCTTGACGGCACCGTGGCGACTCTATCCGACCGGTAGCAAGGGCCGGTAGCAACAGAGGCGAACGAGGGCGGATTCGAGGTCTGGCGAGAAGGCCGATTCGTGCGTGAATCCGTCGTCGGCGAACGCCCGCGAACGCCGGGCCTAGACTTGAAGACCGCTGATCGAGGGTTCCGACGATGCCCTCTGCGCCGCTCAGCTTGTTATCTCGGCCTCAAATCCTCTCGCCCCGACGTCAATAACCCAGATTCGATCACGCCGCCGCTCCGTAGTTACAACCGAGGACGGCCCCATCGCTCGCTCGGACTCGCTCCCACCGATCGTGGAAGCCAGCAACCCAACACCCGTGAGCCCAGACGATGTCCAGCGGCGGGACGTGTTTGGCGGTCTGATCCAGCGGCTGCGCATCCGGGCACGACCGGCGCCACGGGAGCGAGCAGTGCAAAGGTAGCCAGAACCAAGGCTGACAGGACGATCGCAAGTCGGCGCCTCACCGCTGCCTCCTTGCGATCGTCAGCGTCCAGCCGTCACCCAACGGCACCACAAGCCCCTGGTGTACCGCCGCGCTCTGCAACGGCATTGGCGGTGGGGACACGGGCAGGTCAGAAGGCGAGCCCACCAGTAGGACGACAAGTCCGGGACGTTCCTTCGTGCCACACGATGGCGCCCCTGGTGCCGGCGAATTGGGCAGGCCAGATGTTGAGCCGACGGGCTCGGTGGTTGGCGTAACGGTTAGTGATCCGTTCAGCGCCGGTCGTTGTCTCGACGGTTACCCCTGGTCTGACTTACTAACTCCGCGTCGCCGCGCTCCAACACGCACCACATAGAGCGCGCCAAACGCAAGGCAGATCAGCGCGGCGAGGACCAAGCCGGAGCTACCTGGCTGCGACGGATCAGATCCGGTGGAAGTGGGCGGCGGGGTATTGCCGCGTCAGAGGACGTGGCGATGTAGCCGAGCGCCGAGGTACCGGAGTTGCAGCCGGTCAGAGTCGACGGATCGTAGCCAGATGGCGGCCCGAATGTACGTTCAGCCGGGCACAGTCGCCCGCTCGCTTCTGTCGACCGCGATCGACCAGGTCGATACCGAGGCGACGACGATCACCGCGATCCTCGACTCTCCGCTGGCCAGGACGCCCGCAGAACCACGGGCGCGCGCCCGCGAGCGGTCAGGCTCGGTGCAGCATTTCAGCAGGTTCGGGCCCGAAAGGCCCAGGGGATCCACGCAGATCGCCGTCGAGCGGCAAAAGAGGCCGACGGAACCGCCGGAACCCGATGCCAGAGAACGGCAGCGGCTGTAACCTCTACAAGTTGGGTACGCGCGACCAACGGCGCAGGAGGTCAGGTTTGTGAGCGACTCATTCAACCTAGATAGGGCGGCCGGTAGCGGGGCCAAGGCCACCGGCGTAGTTGCCTTGTCGAATGCCGCGTCTGCGGCCTCCGACCAGCCCGCTGAGGCCGTCGCGGGGAAGGCTACCGGTCGGTCGTCGGATCTCGCCCTGATCCCGCCGAAGCCGGCAGCGCTCGTCGATGAGTCGCAGGCGACCGGGTCCGTCAAGCTCAACCCGAGCACAATCGCCAGGCTTGAGGCCATGGTCGCCGACTACGTCGTCGCTATCGCCCAGTTGGACATCAAGGATCCCAAGTTCGAGGCGCGCATCTCGGACATTCGGAAGCTCGGCGACGACGACATCAAGGCCTCCGCCCAGGTCTCGTCGCGACTTCTCGACCGCCCGGTCAGCTCAATGAAGTCGGGCAGCCTGTCGAAGACCTCCGCCGTCGGCAGCAGCCTGCTTGCCCTCCGCCGCCAGATTGACTCGCTCGATCCGAGCCGCCAGGGCGACCTTTTTGGCCAGCGCCGGTTCCTGGGGATTCTGCCCTTCGGCGATCGACTGCGGGCCTACTTCGCCAAGTACCAGTCAAGCCAAAGCCAAATCAACTCCATCGTTGGCGGTCTCGAGCACGGCCAGACCGAGCTGGCCAGGGACAACGAGGACCTCGATCGCGAGAAGACGAACCTCTGGCAGGCTATGCAGCGGCTGCGCGAGTTCATCTACCTGGCCCAGAAGCTCGACGCCAGCCTGACGAGCCGCATCGCGAAGATCGAGGCCACCGACCCCGAGCGGGCGCGCATCCTCAAGGAGGACATGCTCTTCTACGTCCGCCAGAAGGTGCAGGACCTCACCGCCCAACTCGCGGTCGGCGTCCAGGGGTACCTCTCGATTGACGTCATCCGCCGCAACAACCTGGAACTGATCCGGGGCGTGGATCGGGCCACGACCACCACGGTTTCCGCCCTGCGCACAGCCGTGATCGTTGCCCAGGCGCTGGGCGACCAGAAGCTCGTCCTGGACCAGATCACCGCCCTCAACCAAACCACGTCGAACCTGATCGAAGGTACATCGGTGATGCTGCGCCAGCAGTCGGCGCAGATCAACCAGCAGGCCTCCGAATCGACCGTCGACCTGGAGAAGCTCCAGGCTGCCTTCGACAACATCTACGCCACCATGGACGAAATCGACGCCTACAAGCTCAAGGCGATCGACACGATGTCCAAGACAGTGGACTCGCTGCAGACGCAGATCGGCAAAGCCCAGTCCTACCTGGAGCGGACCAAGATGAGCCCCGCCGCGGTACCAGGCGCGAAGGGCATGGCCAGGCGGACGTAGGAACGCGGGACCGGCGTCCGGCGCCAGCACACGCGGCGCAGCCGACCCGCCCAATCCGTCAGGCCGGAGTCGCCTCATTGCGGCCGATTCGGGCCTGACGAGCAAGTTCGACAAACGGTCGCAGCCGCGTCGCAACTTCCGTCCGGGTTCGGCGGAAGGCCTCCAGTTTCTGCTCGTCCGTGCCCTCCACCTCCGCCGGGTCGGCCAGGTCCCAATGCAGCTTGTTGTGGTTGCCGGGAACGATCGGGCAGGTTTGGCGAGCTCGATCGCAGACCGTCACGACATAGTCGAACTGGCTGCCGAGGTACTCCGTCACGGACTTGCTGTGGGCAGCGGACCAATCGATGCCAATCTCATCGAGGACGCGGACCGCATACGGGTTCACGCCCTTGGGCTCCGTCCCGGCAGAGAACGTGTGGAAGTCGGCGCCGCCGAAGTCGCGCAGCAGCGCCTCCGCTATCTGACTTCGCGCGGAGTTGCCGGTGCAAACGAACAGGACTCGAGTTGGTGCGCTCATTACGTCCTCCGGGCTGTGCCGGGCTCGGACAACTGGCCGGCAAGATCGGCTGTGGATCGCGCGAGGCCCGGTTGAAGCTCCCCCGCGAGTTCGCGAAAACGTACCACCGCCTCAGGGCGGAGTGAGTAGGAGATCCAGGTCCCCCGGCGCTCCGAAGTCACCCAGCCGGCGGTCCTGAGGACTCGCAGGTGGTGTGAGACCGTCGGCTGGCCGACCAAGCAACAGTCGCTGAAGTTGCAGGCGCAGACCGCGCCCTCGGCACTCAACTCCCGCAGGATCGACAGTCTGGTGGGGTCGGCGGCGGCCTGCAGGAGCAGGACGTCCGGGTCGGTCGCGCGTTTCATGTGTCCATCATATCGACCGACATCGATATTGACAAGAGTCGATATAGCATCTAGATTCCTCGAAAGGAGTTCCAAGCAATGTCGATGTACTACAGTCCCGAACTTGCAAAGATTCTAATGGCCGAGCGAATCCGTGAGGCTCGCGAGGCAAACAGGCTTCATTGCTGCCAGGAAGCCGAGGGCGACAGCGCCGGTCGATGGATCGGTGGCCAGGTGCGCAACTTGTTTAGCCGCCATTCCCCCGCCTCCTGCAACTGCTAGGGGTTCACCGATGACCACAGATATTCACGAAACGGTTCGCCTGCACTACGCCGAGGCGGCGCTTGACGTCACGGCCGGCGAATCGTGCTGCGCTGAGGCCCCGAGCTACGGCAGCAGCCTTTACTCCGCGCTGGAGCGGGATGAGCTTCCGAGCACCGCCGTGATGGCTTCGCTCGGCTGCGGTAACCCCATCGCCGTCGCCGACTTGCGTGAGGGCGAACGCGTGCTGGACCTGGGCTCCGGCGGCGGGATAGACGTCCTACTGTCCGCCAAACGAGTCGGGCCGACCGGCCGAGCCTTCGGTCTGGACATGACGGACGAGATATGACCGAGATCGAACGAGCGCTCGACTCCGACCGAACGGCGGCCGAGGCGTGGTTTCCTCGCTTGGGCTACGAGCCAACGATGAGGACCGCAATCCCAGCGGCTCTCATGGCCTCGCCCGAAATCGCCGTGGCCTGTCCGGCAAGCGCTGCCGTCCTGCGCAAGCACCTCTAGTCCACGCGCCGACGCTGCGGCGCGCCTTCATGGGAACGCCGTTGCGGCGGTAGACTCCTTGAGATCGGCCAGAGCCTGCCAGGAGGGCCCGTGTTCAGGTTCAGCAATAATCCTGCGGCCATCAGCGTCTCTGATGGCATACAAGACGCCCTTACCTACCTCCAGACGTCCTGGCGGAAATGGCTGCCTGTGGTCGGCGTGATCGCGGCGTTCTCTTTCGTCGCATATGCCCTCACCGGCCCGCTCGACCCTGGCGTTTTGTACCACACGGACGTTGTCACGGGCCGCGTCGTCCGGAACTCGGACGCGTCGAGCAAGCTGGCCGGATCGATTGTGTACGGTCTGGGGTACCTGCTGCTGGCCGCTATCGGCGGCTTGGTCTTCTATGCAACCGCGATCGGCGGGCTGCGAAACCGGCCCCTGACGTTCTCGAGTGTCATCGTCCGCGGCCTCGTGACCGTGTTGTCCGGCATCATTGTCGCGGCCGCAGCCGCCATATTGGTGACCGGCCTGATCCTGGTGGCTGCTGTCGCTCCTCCATTACGCCTGATGACTCTCATGCTGGCACTGGGCACGACACCGGTAGCTTTCTACCTCCTGGTCCGCTTGATATTCACGGGCTTTGCAGTCTTTGACGGCTTTGGCCCGGTTGGGGGCATTCAGGAGAGTTGGCGGCTGTCCCAAGGTTCTGTATCGCGCATATTCGGGTGGGGGATGCTCGCGCTTCTGATGAACCTTGCGATTGGTGCCATCGCCAGCGTAATCGTCAGCCCATTCTCTAGCACCGGGATCGCGCCGCTTGCCCAGGCCGCTTCCGCCGCTATCTTCACTACCGGATCGTGTCTCGTCGTCTTCATGATGGCGGCCCTGTATGAGAGCGAACGCGCCTCCAAGGACCCGACGCTGTATCCGTATCCGGCCTGGCTGGGCTACGGTTCGCAGCCGGCTGGAGCCTATGCCCCGGGCCCTCCGCCGGCGTACCCGGCGAGACCCTACGCGCCAGGTCCGTACACGGCTGGACCCAACGCCGGCGGCCCGGATCGAGCCAACCCGACTAGCCCGGCGGCCTTAGACCCCGCCGCACGAGACGATGCCGGCCGCCCGAATCCGGCCCCGATGGGGAACTCGGGCGAGACAGATGCGGTGAGCTAGACGCCGAGGGCCTCGCGCACCACGATCACCGTTGTTCGGCCGGGGAAGTCCCCGTTGAATACCAGCATCTTGTTGATAGCGCTGCGCCTGCCGTAGGCCTGCTGGGCATTGACGTCCGCGATCGGATAGCTGTACTCCTCGACCCTTCGAAAGGCCGTGGCCAGGTCCGGCACGATCTTCTGCGCGCCGACTACCAGGACCACGCGGCCCGCGCCCGAAACGATCGGCCCGATCTGGCTGCCGCTCATCGAAGCTAAGACCATGCGGCCATCCTCGGTTACCGCCTGGACGCTGTTGATCTGAACGCCCGGTGCCGCGCTGAGCTTTCGAATCTCGTGCATCTGCGTGGCCCGATCCATGGCCCGAGTCCGGGGCCGGATGGCGTGAAAACGACCACTCTGCTCGATGATCTCAGTCACGCCGATCTGGTCCAGAGTGGCGGACGCGCCCTCGCCAACCTCGGCCCCATCCGGGATCAGGCTCAGAAGCAGTTCGCGGGCGGCATCGCCATCCGGAACGATACGGGCGTCGAAGCCGTGAGCCTTCAGCCCTGCCGCCGCACGATCGACCGCACCTGGGTCACTGACCAGCGCGAATTCCTCGTTGACCGGCAGGCGTTCGATCGCCTGGGTCCCAGTTGCCATTGTCATGTCGATCTCCCTGATCTCAAAGATTTGAGCTAGAACGGGCTCACCACGGAGCGTCTTGAAGGCGATCCCGAAAGCCACAAGTGCAAGTAGCGCTTCTGTCGCGACACGGACGACGATCTCCACCGGACGTTGTGGATTTGGTTCCGCTCTGTATGCTGAGTGTGTTCATCGTTACCGTGGTAACGTTGTGGCGTCAACTATACCAAGGAACATAGTGAATGTCTACATCATTGCCAAGTGCGAATCTTGGGGGTGGTTCCGGGCCAGTGATCGCGACCGGCCCCGCCCGGGCCGGTGAGGCGCCCGTGGATTCATTGACCGGTTCGCTGGCCGCGGCCACGGCGTCCTTCGCCGGTGCGTTCGACCGCTGGGCCAACCGCAAAGCTGTCGAGGCCGGCATCGGCGCACAGAGGCTGCGCTTGCTCAACGTCGTTCAGTGCCGCGGGCCGCAGAAGATGGCGGATCTAGCTGAGGCTCTGGCCGTGACGCCTCGAAATGTGACCGCCCTCGTGGACGGGCTTGAGGCCGAAGGGCTGATACGGCGCGTCCCCCACTCCACAGACCGCCGCGTCACGCTCGTGGAGTTGGCGTGCAACTCCGCCCACGTCGAGTCGCGGTTCCGGGCCTTCCAGGACTCTATCGGGAGTCTCTTCGCGGGCCTCAGTGAGGATGACCGACGAACGCTATTGCGACTGCTGACGACGCTGCGTAACAGAATGCACGCCGAGGCCGTTGGCCCGGCCGAGGCCGTTGGTCCGGCCGAGGCCGTTGGTCCGGCCGAGGCAGGCGCAACGGCCGAAGGCGGCACGCGGGCCGAAGCCGCGGCTGCCGGCAATGCCTGACGCACAGGAGCCGGCAGGCGAGACCGCGACAATCCGACCCGAGGCGACCCGCCCATCGAAGACTCGGCTCCCAGCGGTCTATCTCGGCCACGGCGCCCCGATGCTCATCGACGACCCGGTGTGGCCGGGCGAACTGGCGGCGTGGGCCGCCGCAATGCCACGCCCCAAGTCGATCCTTGTCGTCAGTGCGCACTGGCAGTCGGCGCCACTTACGCTCGGAGCGGTCCACTCGGCGCCCCTCACCTACGACTTCTACGGCTTCCCGGAGCGCTACTACCAGCTCCGCTACGACTCGCCCGGAGCCCCGGAGCTGGCGGCGCGAGTCAGGGCGATGATGCCGGGCGGCGAGCCGGTGAACCAGCGCGAACGCGGTCTGGACCACGGCGCCTTCGTGCCTCTTCTGGTTATGTACCCGGAGGCGGACATCCCCGTGTTGCAGATGTCCATGCCGGACCTGGCCCCGGAGCATCTCTTCGAGATCGGACGGAGGCTGGCACCGCTTCGCGACGAGGGTGTCCTGATAATGGGTAGCGGCTTCCTAACCCACGGCCTGCCATACGTGGACCAGTATTGGGACGGCCGCGCGGGCGCACCCGAGTGGTCCACTGAGTTCGATCTTTGGGCCGCCGAGGCGCTTGATCGGGGCGACCTCGACGCCCTCTTCGACTTCCGCAATCGAGCCCCCGGGATGCCCTACGCCCACCCGACGGTTGAGCACTTTGCACCCCTGTTCGTGGCGCTGGGAGCTGCGACCGACCCGGCCGCGGCACCCAAGTTCACGATCGAGGGCTACTGGCTGGGCCTCGCCAAGCGATCGTTCGAGGTTCGCTGAACGGTTCGGTTCATCCACATGCCCTGCCGCCCTTGACTGGCTCGTTCGCCGGCGGGTAGCATCCTGCTAATTCCGACCATGTGACTCAGAATTAGCCCACCTCACCCACCCGCTGTGGATCTACCTGCCCAGTCGAGAGGAATTGATGAGCTTCGCCCAGACCGTCATCCTGGCCGCCCTCGCGGGCGGGACGATCTTTCTCGGCCTTCCAACGGGCAGGTTGCGGGGGCTTTCCCGGACTTGGCAGGCGGCGCTCACCACGGCCGCCGGTGGGGTCATCCTCTTCCTCATCTATGACGTCCTGGCCCAGGCGGTCGAGCCGGTCCGCGCCGCCCTCGACGCGTTTCGGAGAGGCGATTCTCCAGGCCAGTTTGCCGGCTACGCGGCAGCGCTTGGGCTGAGCGTGGCCTTCGGCCTTCTCTCCATTACATACCTCACCTCGCGAATGGCCGCCCGCAGAGGCGCCGACGTGGCGATCACGCCACACCAGATAGCCCTGGGCACCGCCGTTGGGCTGGGCCTGCACAACTTCTCCGAGGGACTGGCCATCGGCCAGTCATCCGCGAGCGGGGCCACGAGCTTCGCTCTGGTGCTGGTCATCGGCTTTGCCCTGCACAATGCCACCGAAGGGTTCGCGATCTCAGCGCCACTCAGCAGCGGGGAGCGGCCGAGTTGGGGATTCCTGCTGGTCGCCGGTCTGGTCGGCGGCGGACCGACGTTCCTTGGCGGCGTGCTCGGCTATTTGGTCGTATCGCCCGTTTTGTCGATTCTCTTCCTCGGCCTCGCCGCCGGCGCGCTGGTCTTCGTCTTCAACGAGATGATGGCCGTGGCCCGACGCTTCTCTGTGCCGATGGTGACTGGGGTCGCCCTCACCCTGGGACTGCTCGCGGCTTTTGGGACGGACTTCATCCTGTCGGCCGCCGGCTCGTAGTCGGCCCCCGGTTCTAGCCGGCCGCCATCTCGTGGTCGGGATCAGTCGGTCCGAGGCAGTCCGG